>JBKJZQ010000169.1:0-9490 GCA_046715095.1 Actinomycetota bacterium
CTTTGTCAACGCGACGGAGTTCTCGAGCGCCGCGGCGTTCGAGACCGTAGGGGTCGCGGACGACGCCATCGGCGGCAACCTGATCGAGCCGGATCCCGACGACCCGGAGGGCGGGTCGATCATCGACATCGCGCAGATCGAGGACCTCGCGGAGCGCGTCCACGACGTGAGGATCGGACTTCAGAAGAGCGCCGCGGAGCTCGAACAGGTCGACCTCCAGAACCTCCCGAGCCGGATCAGACCCAAGATCGAGGATGCGATCGAGGCCGCGGCCGAGGCGGACGTCCGCCTCGCCGACGCCGAAGCGGGCTTCGAGGTGCTCCCGGGCATCTTGGGAGCGGACGGCCCACGGACCTACCTCCTCGGGTTCCAGAACAACGCCGAGCAACGCGGTACCGGCGGAGCGATCCTCCAGTTCTCCACCCTCGAGATCGATCAGGGGAAGGTCTCGCTGGGGGACGACGAGGACGACTCGGCCAACAGCGTCTACGACATCGACGAGGGTCGGAAGCAGTTCGACATCCAGTTGCCGGAAGATGCCTGGATCATCCGGCAGATCCCCGACACGCAACGCTTCGGCAACTCCAACTGGAGCCCCGACTGGCCGCTGTCGGCCCGCGTGATGTTGGACTACGCGAAGGCCGCGGACCTCGACAACCCGGCCATCGAACTTCCTGACTTCGACGGTTTCATGGCCGTCGATCCGTTCGCGCTGCAGAAGATGATGCCGGGCGTGGGACCGTTCGAGACGAAAGCGGGTAACTACATCACCGCTGGACGAGTGGTCCCGTTCTCGCTCTACCTCGCCTACGGGAAATACCCCATCCCCAAGTTCCGCAGGGCGGTTCTGCGCCAGGTCGTCGATGAGTTCTTCGCCCGGGCGGTGAAACCGAAGCGCCCGACAGATCTCCTCGAGGGAGCGGGCTCGGCGCTCGCCGAGAAGCGGATCCAGATATGGATGAAGGAGCCCGCGGAACAGCAGTTCATCAAGCACATGGCCTGGGACGGAGCCATCCGACCGGCGAAGGGATCCGACTTCGTCTACGTTGTGGAGCAGAACGTGGGCGGCAACAAGCTCGACTACTTCTCGACGCAGAGCACCGACATGTCGATCGAGATCGACGGAACGGGCGCTCGTGTATCGACGGTCCTCGGCGTTCACAACGGGGTGTTCGCCCCCCAGCCGCGCTGGATCATGGGTGACTCGGGTCCCACCCACAGGCCGATGCTGAGCCTCTACGTCCCGGGCGACGCGACGCTCGAGGGAACCCCGACGATCGATGGCGAGAGGATCGACGATCCGGCGCCGGCCGCGTGGTCAGGCGGAGGGCCCCCCGAGGATTCAGAGGCGGGCAAGAAGGTATGGTCGGCCACGCTCGTGGTCCCGCCCGGTGAGGACGCCTCGATCGGCTACGACTACACCGTGCCGGACGTGGTCAGAGCGGTGGGCGAACGGTCGGTCTACCGGTTGGTGATACAGCATCAGCCGAAGGTCAATCTCGAGGAGATGACCATCAGGCTCACTCTTCCAGGTGGTGCGACGGGTGTCCGGGCCCCCGGCTGGACCCGGGAGGGTGACGTGTTGGTGTGGACTAAGAGACTCGGAGAGGACACAGAGGTGGAGGTTTCGTGGCGAAACTAAGAGCTGCGGTTCTGGCTGCTGGAAGAGGCGTACGGATGGGCGGCGAGCGGCCGAAGACATTGCTGCCGGTCGGTGACCATCCCCCGCTCCTCCATCACATCCTGACTGGTCTTAAGACCGCCGGGATCGAAGACATCCTGATAGTTACGGGTTTCAAGCCGGACGAGATACAGGAGTACGTCGCCGAAGGGTTCCCCGACCTCGCTCCCCAGTATTCGTTCAATGCCCGCTATGCCTCGTGGGGCAACTTCCACTCCGTTCGGGTCGCCCTCGACCAGTCACCCGGGATGGACGTGCTGGTCGTCAACTCCGACGTAGTCGTAGCACCCGAGGTCTACCGGCGCGTCGCCGGCACCCCCGGTGATCTCGTCCTCGCGGTCCAGGAACGGATGCATCTCGACGACGAGGACATGCGCGTAAGGGTCGAGAACGACCGGGTGCTGGCCATCGGCAAGCACCTCAAGCGAGCGCTGTCCCACGGTGAGTACGCGGGCGTTTCGCTGCTCCGGCCCCCGGCGGCGCGCCTCTACGGCGATATCGCGACGGATCTGGCGTGGACCGGGCGCCTGGGGGGCTACTACGAGGACGTCTATGGGGAGATGCTGACACGCATCGAGGCACGCAGCGCATCGGTCGGAGAGGGCGAGTACGCCGAGGTCGACAACCCTGAAGACCTCGCTGCTGCTATCGCGGTGATCGAGCGCCTCGAAGCCTCACCCGCGAGCGCGTAGTGGTGCACTGATTGGACATCCCGCGGGTCGTCGCCTTCGACGCGGGTGACGAGGATGCGGCGGCGGTGCATCTCGCCGGCCTCATCGACGAGCTCGGAGTCACCGCTCCACTGGTCGTAGCGTCGGTTCATGGTGAACGACTGGCACGGTCCATCAATGGGGCGCGGTACGAGGTCCCCTCTCCAGATGCATCGGTCGACTGGGCCTCGGCGCTGGGCGCCGACGCGCATCGCGCGGGGTGTGACCTCGTCGTTGCCGTCGGAGGCGGACGGTGCCTCGACCTCGCTAAGCTGGCGGCGGCGCGCGCCGGCCTGACGATGGTCTCGGCACCCACCCAGTTGTCGCACGACGGATTGTGCTCGCCGGTGGCGGTCGCCCTCGATGACCACGGGATCAAGAGGAGCCTGGGAGCGATCGCTCCACGTTCGGTCTACCTGTCGCTTCCCACCCTCGCCCGGGCCCCGGTGGACTCGCTGCGCGCCGGGCTTGGCGACCTGTTCGCCAATCCTTTCGCCCTGCGGGACTGGGCGCTCGCAGAAGAACGCGGGCTGGCCGAGATCGATCCAGTGGCCTGGGACATGTCGGAGCGTTCCTACGCCGCGATCGAACCGTTCCTCGAAGCCGACCCCGCAGGCTCGGCAGGCGACCACCGGTTCCTCAGGTCGCTTGCCGACGCCTTGATCCTTTCGGGTGTCGCGATGATCCACTCGGGCTCGTCGCGACCGGCCTCGGGTGGAGAGCACGAGATCTCCCACGCGCTCGACGAGCTCTTCGGGGGCCCGGCGATGCACGGCGCGCAGGTCGCGTTCGGATGCATCTTCTCTGCTGCCCTGTACGGCGACGATCCGGCCGTCCTGCGAGACCGCGTGGCGAAACTCGGTCTGCCGGCCGAGCCTGCGGCACTTGGTCTGACGCCCGAAGATGCGGTGACCGTGCTGCTCACCGCGCCCGACACGCGCCCGGGCCGCTTCACGATCATCGAGGAAGCCGCCCTCGACGAGAGCGCCGCCCGTGCCCTCGTGAAGAGCATCTGGGAGACCGAATGACGATCCGGGGCAGGAGTGTCGTGGCCCTCGTGATCGTTGCCGCGCTGATCGGAGCGGGGGTCTATCTCTTCACGTCGCCCGACGATGTGAAGCCCGACGACACGAACGAGAGCGCGCAGAAGATCGATGTCGCGGACAGGACCTTCGATTCGAACGATCCGGTTGAGCGCGGCTGTGCTCTCGACCTCGACATCCTCACGAGGATCGATCGGGGCACCGTCCCCGCGCACACGGAAGATCTCCTCTTCGTTCCACAGGCCCCCAACTACGTCGGGACGTTCGGCATCCGGAGTCACTCCGGTCCGTGGGACTACCTCCAGACCGTTCCCCTCGTCTTCTACGGACCGGAACGGATCGTCGGGCAGGGGCGGGCGCTCGACCGGAGCGCGAGCATCACCGATGTCTACCCGACGGTCGGCCGGCTGACCGACGTCGAACTGCCTCCTCGCCGCGGGCAATTGCTCGAAAACGCCCTCAAACCCGATGTTCCCGGGGTTCCGAAGCTGGTCCTGACCGTCGTGTGGGACGGCGTCGGGCGTAACATGCTCGAGAGGTGGCCCGAGGCGTGGCCCAACCTGGCTCGGATGGAGAGGAAAGGGACCTCCTATCTCGGCGCCACAGTCGGTTCGTCGCCGAGCATCACGCCGGCGACCCATTCGAACCTCGGCACCGGGGCGTGGCCCAAGGATCACGATGTAACCGCGATCACGATGCGCTTCGGCGATGAGATCCGCGAGGCGTTCGCCGGTCGTATCCCGTCGGACCAGAAGCTGACGACGTACGGCGACCTGATCGACCTCGCGTACGGGAACGCGTCGCTCGTGGGGATGCTCGCGTGGAAATCGTGGCACCTCGGCATGCTGGGTCACGGCCTGTTGACGCCGGGTGGAGACCGTGACCTCCTGGGGCTCGTCGGTCAAAGTGAAGAGATCACCGGAAACCCCGACTACTACTACACACCGGAATACCTCAACCCTTATCCGGGGCTCGACGAGCGGGTCGAGGAACTGGACCGGGCCGACGGAGAGGTCGACGGGTTGTGGATGGGTCACGACATCGCCGGCTTGCACGACAACCCCGCGTGGGTGAACTACATGGGCGACGTCCTCCTCGAGACGATAGAGCAAGAAGGGTTCGGCGCCGACGAGGTTCCCGATCTCCTGTTCACCAACTTCAAGATGACCGACATCGTCGGGCACCAGTACTCGATGGATTCGAAGGAAGAGGGCGTCGTCCTTCGAGCGCAAGACGAGGTCCTCGGTCGCCTGCTCCGGTACATGGATGAGAACGTCGGTGACTACGTCGTGATCCTCACCGCCGATCACGGACATACCGGGAGCACGGAGAGCACGGGCGCGTGGCCCATCGCCAAGGGCGCCCTGCAAGCAGATCTCCTGAAGTTCCTGGGGGTAGGTGACGAGGACAGTCCGGTGATCAATACCAGCGCGGTGGGGATGTTCGTCGACGCCGGCAAACTGGCGGACACGGGCAAGACGCTCGACGATGTCGCTACCTGGATGAACGATTACCGCCTGAAGGACAACTGGGACACGGAGCTGCCCCCGGGTTACGAGGGCCGGGCCGGCGAACAGGTCATGTCGGCCGTCTTTCCGACCTCCGAGCTACCGGCGATCATGAGCTGCGCTCGCTCACGGGCCTCCTGAACACGGCTTTCTCGGCGCCACGGCCCTACCCCTAGGATGAGAGGGATCATGACTACCAAAGCCGCTGTCATCGGCCTCGACGGGGCCGCCTGGCACCTCCTCGACCCGCTCATCGGAGCCGGTCTGATGCCCCGCCTCGCCGCTCTGAAGGAGAAGGGAGCGTGGGGATCGCTCCGATCCACCGTTCCCACCTACACCCCTCCGGCGTGGACCTCGGCCGCCACCGGGGTGAACCCGGGTCGCCACGGGATCTACGGCTTCGTCGAGGGGCACGCCCAGGCCGAACACCAGAGCCTGTCGCACTCCGGCAAGGTCAGGTCCCCGACCATCTGGGAGATGGCCAACGCGCAGGGGGCCCGCGCGGGGATCTACAACCTGCCCCTCACGTACCCACCCCAGCCGCTCGACGGTTGGATGGTCTCCGGGATGATGACCCCCGGCTACGGCGAACGCCAGCGCGGGTTCGCATCGTGGGGTTCGCCTCACACTGGGGCCGAGCTCGAAGCGAAGATCCTCGAGTGGGCGCCGGGCTACGTCCTCGACATCTCCGCCAACTACGAACAGGACTGGCGCGACGAAAAGCTCGCGATCGCGGCCCTCGATTCGATCCGCCAGCGCAAAGTCGTACTCGAACGGCTCCTCGCCACCGATCCCCCCGACGTGCTGTTCTCGGTCCAGGAATCTCCCGACCGGATCCAGCACGTCTACTACCGCTACATGGATCCATCCGATGTCCTCTACGACACCCCACAGGCGAAGAACATCCGTCCGCACGTCGAGCGATGTTTCGCAGCGATGGACGACATCATCGGCCTGCTCGACGACTGGACCGGGGACGGCGGCGTCGTGCTGTGCTCCGATCACGGGTTCACTGCGTGGGAGGTCACGGTTCATCTCAATGCCTTGCTGGCGCAGTGGGGTTACTTCTCTCTGAAGCCGGGGACACGGGCGATGCAGTCGGGTGTCGTAAGGAAACTCATCCCGGTGGCGAAACGAGTGCTACCGCGCAAGTTCGCCCGAGGAGCGAAGGCCAAGACGTTCGCGGCGATCGACTGGACGAAGACCACAGCTTTCGCCTCCCCGATCCCTCAACAGGGGATCTACGTCAATCTGAAAGGTCGCGAACGGTTCGGGATCGTCGAGGGCTCCGAGTTGGAGGCGATCAAGGATGACATCGCGCGCCGGCTGAAGGAGGCCCTCGCCCCCGACGGAGAACCGTTCGTGGACAAGGTGTGGCGCTCCGAGGAGGTCTTCCACGGAGACGCCCTCGACGGTGCCCCGGACCTTCTTCCCGTGATGCGGGACCACCGCTACGAGAACTCCGACGAGATCTTCCATACCGACGCGTTCTCGAACGTCAGTCACATGCCCCGGGGGGTGCATCATCCCGACGGGGTCGTGATCGTCTCCGGCCCCGGGGTCGATGCCGGGACGCGCGGCGACGGGAGCGTCCAGGACGTCACCCCCACCCTTCTCTACCTGGCCGGCCTCAAGGTGCCAGGCGGCCTCGACGGCACGGTGTTGACCGGCGCTTTCAACGCGGCTCACCTGAAGGCCACGCCGGTGGGGTCGACCGCTCCCCCATCATCCGAAGGGCGCGACGAGACCTCGCCGTACTCCGACGAGGAAGAAGCGATGATCGAAGAGTCGCTCAGGGGCCTCGGGTACCTCTAGTGCACACGGAAGCGCTCCCGGCGGCGCCCGCCCGGAAGACCAGACATCACCAGAGCGCCTACCGCATCTTCCTGCGGGTCCTCGCCGACGGGATGGCGGTGTCGGCCGCCCTGTCCCTCGCCACCGCCCTGCGCTTCGAGATATTCAGCGGTGCCCCGGGGAAGGTCGATGGGGCGCTCGTCGACTACACGGTCGTCATGCTGATCGCCACTCCCGTGTGGCTCCTTCTGTTCTGGCTCTACGGGCTGTACGAACCGCGCCAGGTCCTGTCTCCGGTCAACGAGTTCAAGCAGGTGTTCCACGGTGTCGTTGCCGGCTCGGTGCTGATCTTTGTCGCCGACTCCTTGTTCAATCGCAACCTGGCTCGAGGGTGGGCGCTCCTCGGGATGGCGGCCGGTTTCGTCGTGGTCGGTGGCGAGCGTCTCGTCATCAGGAAACTCCTCCACTTCATGAGGCGCCGCGGGTCCGATGCGACCAGGACGATCATCGTCGGCACCAACCACGAAGCGCGCACGATCGCGAAAACCCTCGACCGTGAGGGGTGGCTCGGATACCAGATCCTCGGGTTCGTCGACGCCGGCAACGAGCCGGATGAGGACCTCGAGAACGGTTACGAGGTGCTCGGCACTCTCGCCCAGTTGAAGGATCTCGTCGACGAGCACGACGTGAACAACGTTCTCATCGCGGCATCTGCTCTCGATCCCGGATACCTCAATCGGTTGTTCTGGGAGTTGCAGGATCACGACGTCGACATCCAGATCACGTCCGGCACGGTTGATCTCATGGCGAGCAGGATGATCGTCCAGTCGATCGCCGGGGTTCCGCTTCTGTACGTGCGACGTACGGGGATGGACGGCCTCCAGAGAACGGTGAAGCGCTCCATCGACATCGCGGGCTCGGTCCTCCTCGGAGTGCTGCTGTCACCCTTCCTGGTCATCTTCGCGATCTGGCTCAAACGGAACTCGCCCGGCCCGGTCTTCTTCAAACAGGTTCGCGTCGGCCGAGAGGGCGAACAGTTCGTGTGTTGGAAGTTCCGAACGATGGTCGCGGATGCGGAGGACCGGAAGGCAGAACTGGAGTCACTCAACGAGGGGCCGGGCCTGCTGTTCAAGCTCAAGGAGGACCCCCGGATCACGAAGGCCGGGCGTTTCCTGAGGCGTTTCTCGCTCGACGAGCTTCCTCAGATCTGGAACGTGCTCAAGGGAGAGATGAGCCTGGTAGGCCCGCGACCTGCGCTTCCGTCCGAGGTCGAGCAGTTCGACGACTGGACCCGCAACCGGATGAAGGTCAGGCCGGGCATGACCGGCCTGTGGCAGGTGTCCGGCAGGGCCGAGACCAGCTTCTCCGACTACGTGCGTTACGACCTCTTCTATATCCAGAACTGGTCCCTCTCGCTCGACCTCTGGATCCTGTGGCGCACGTTCCGCGCAGTGCTCTCGACCGAGGGAGCTCATTAGCAAGTCCTCAGCAAGTCATCGTCCGGAGCGGTAACCTTGAACCATGCTCGAGGAGATCGTCCTTACTATCGACAACGAGCCCGGAACCCTAGCGGTCATCGGTGAACTGCTCGGTGCCTCAGGGGTCAACATCCACACGCTCTCCGCGACGACCTACAACGGGCAAGGCGTCGTTCATCTCGTCTGTGATGACGGTGACGAGGCCGCTGAGGTCCTGCAGGCCAACCACTTCAAGGTTGAGACGACGCGTCCCGTGCTGACCGCAACGCTCGACGACCAGCCGGGAGCGATGGGCAAGTACTGCAGGAAGCTGACCGATGCCGGTGTCACCATCTCCGCTGCGTACGTCGCTCGTAAGGGCGGCGGCGAGACCGAGATGATCTTCGCGGTCGATGACCTCCAGGCCGCCCAGGAAGCCTGATACCCGCAACGACCGAAGGGCCCGGCTTTACGAGCCGGGCCCTCTCGCGTGTCTGGTCGTCTAGGCAGTGGTTCTGGCGGGTCCCGCGGCACCGGCGGAGCCGAAGTACAGGGCCAGGGCCGCGGTGGCGATGTGGAGGTAGTTATCCGCCGCCCCGGCGTCCTCGATCGCCAGGAACTTGAGCACTCCGGCCACCCCAAGGACGAAGACGAGGAGGAGCACGACGCCGAGCAACATGTTGGCGGACTTGGCCGTGGCGTGCTTGCCGGCCGCGGCGATCCACACGACTCCGATACCGATGTGAACGATGTTGTGAAGCGGGTTGATGGCGAAGATGATCAACTCTTCGTCGAAGGTCTTCCCCGCGAAGTTGTCGAAACCGGTGACGGCGAAACCGACCAGCCCGACGGCCAGGTACACGATCCCGAAAACAAGTGCGAACAACTGAGCGGGCGTTCTGCTGCCCATGCTCTGACTCATCTGATCCCCCTTCTAGGTTGAACGACACAATCAGGTATACCCCCGGCGGGCCGGCCTGTGCCGGACGAGCGGGGGTCTACGACCGTGTATTCGAACGAGGGGCCCATCGGGGATTGGAACAGCCTCTAGAGGTATCCCAGGTTCTTCAGCGATTCCTCGATAGCGGCTTCCTCTTCGGCCGTGTACGCCTCGGCTTCGGATCCTTCGCCCGCCCTCGGGAGGTTCATCGCTTCCATCTGTGGCGGCCTCGCGCCGGTCAGATCCTTCGGGAGGTAGCGGGTGAGCACTTCGCCGTCGCCCTCCGGAACCTTGAGTCCGGACAGGTAGAGGGCGGTCGGCATCATGTCGAGGAGGTTCGCGCGCTCGCCCGAGCGA
>JBKJZQ010000170.1:0-4210 GCA_046715095.1 Actinomycetota bacterium
GGTCCTTGAGTTCGGTCATGGCGCGCAGCGCTGTGGGAGTGGTGAACAGGTTGCCCACGTTGTACTTCTCGATGGTGTAGAGCGTCTGCTCGGGGTCGAAGGCTCCCTTCCGCTGAAAGACCGCGACCGGCACACCGTAGCGCCAGGGGCCCAGCAGACCCGGTACGATCCCTGCGATCCACGCCCACTCGCCGGTCGAATGGAAGACCTCGTCATCGCGCACGTCGTGACACAGCTCGTATTCGTTGTGTGCGAGCAGATATCGGTGCGCATGCAGGATGCCTTTGGCCTGCCCCGTTGTCCCACTCGAGTAGTAGAGCTGCGCGGGATCGTCGGCAGCCGTTTCCACTGTCGTGAACTCGGACGAGGCTTCCGACATCGCCTGGTCCAGATCGACATCGTCTCCGAGCAGCGAGCCGGCCGCGTTGAACACGAGGATCCGCTCGAGCGACTTCACCCGATCCCGCATCTCTTCGAGGCGAGCCCGGTTGTTGCCGTCGGTCACAAGAACCTTTGCTCCGGAATCGACGAGCCTGTGAGCTATGCCGTCGTCCCCGTACAGTTGCGAGAGCGACAGCAAGATCGCCCCCATCTTGTAGACGGCGACAAAGGCGGCAGCGGTCTCGGGCAGAGAAGGGAGGAGAACCACAACCCGGTCTCCTCTGGTGACTCCGAGACCGGTGAGCACGTTGGCGATCCTGTTCGACATCTCCTTGATGTCGCCGAAGGTGAGGCGTCGCTCGTTGCCCTGCCAGTCTTCCCACAGCATGGCAACCTTGCCGGGAGGGTGCTTGTCGACCACATCCGCTGCGATGTTGTATCGATCGGGGACATCCCACTTGAACGAGGCCACCATCTCCTCGTAGGGGCCAGGCTTGTAGCGTCGTAAGCTCGACATGTCATCATCCCGTCTGTCGCTCGCATGAGCGGAGCCGATTCTTGCTCCTTCAGCCCACTACTAAACCACCGAAAGGGTTTCGGCACTCGCCGATCACCCCTTCGATCGACCGAAGAGCCGTGAGAAGAACCGCGCGATCGCTCTGCCCAGCGCCCCGAGCCCGAGCCGGACGCCGCTCACGGGTTTGGTCGTGACGACCGGCGCCGCCTCGCCGGGTCGCGCCTGCTGTTCGGCCTGGATGTTCGCCTTCAGGCAGTCGGCGAACTGCTGGGTGAGCTTGTTGGAGACGTCCTGCATCATCCCCCGGCTGAATTGAGCGGCCTGACCGGAGATCTTCAGGTCCTGGACGATCTTCACCAGGGTGACGTCACCGGTCTGTTCCATCGTCGAGGTGATGGTCGCCGAGGCGGCTCCCTTCCCGCGCTGTTCCATCCCGGATCCCTGGATCACCGCGCGATGGGTGGTCTCGTCGCGCTCCTCGATCGTGACCTTTCCCGCGAACGAGAGCGACACAGGACCCAGCTTTACGGTCACCTTGCCCTTCCAGTTGTTCCCGTCGATGGCCTCGGTGAGCTCGGCTCCGGGCATGCAGGGGACCACTTTCTCCACGTCCAGAAGGTACGACCAGACGCGATCGATCGGTGCCGGGACCTCGAATGAGTTCTCGATCAGCATCGAGCTACCTCTTTCTCTCCCTCGGATTTCCTTTGATGGCCGGAAACGGCTATCTTGATTCTGCTTCTGTTTCCGAAGTCTCTCATTATCGACTTCGTTCGGCCTGGGGGGCGGGCCTGGGGGGCGAGCTTGAGGGGCGAGCTTGAGGGAAGGGGTTGCCTTGAGGCAGATATCCGTCACCGTCAACGGGACTCGTAACGAGGCCGAGGTGGAACCTCGACAGCTTCTCGTCTATCTCTTGAGAGAGACCCTGGGGCTCACGGGCACGAACGTGGGCTGCGATACCAGCTCTTGCGGGGCCTGCACGGTCCTTATCGACGGCAAGTCGGTCAAATCGTGCACGGTGCTCGCCGTGCAGGCCGACGGACGCGAGGTCACCACCATCGAGGGTCTGGCCCGTGATGGAGAGATGCATCCGTTGCAGGAAGCCTTCCACGCAGATCACGGCCTTCAATGCGGCTACTGCACCCCGGGGATGATCATGGCCGCGCTGGGGTTGATCGAGAGCGGCGCCTCGATGGAAGAAGGGGACATCCGCCTCGGGCTCGAAGGAAACCTGTGCCGTTGTACGGGTTACGAGAACATCGTCAAGGCCGTGCGTCGCGCTGCGGAGCAGATGCGCGCCCCGGCCGGGGCCTGAGAGGAGGAGAAATGGCTACGACGGAACAAGAGCTAAAGCGTTACGTCGGCGGCGGTCTTCTCCGTAAGGAAGACCCCAAGCTGCTGACGGGCCAGGGCAAGTACACCGACGACCTCACCGTCCCGGGCATGGTGTGGATGGCGGTCGTCAGGAGCCCGTTCGCCCACGCGCGGATAAAGGGCGTGGATACCTCGCGGGCGGAAGGCATGCCCGGGGTCGTGGCGGCGTTAAGTGGCGAGGACCTTGCCGGCGAGTGGGCGGGTCCGCTTCCGATGGCCTGGCCGGTGACCGAGGACCTCAACAACCCACCCCGCTGGCCCGTGACCAAGGACAAGGCCCGCTACGCCGGCGACGCCGTCGCCGTGGTCGTGGCGCGCACGAGGGTTCAGGCCAAGGACGCGTCCGAGGCGGTCGACGTGGACTACGAACCGCTGGATTTGGCCTTGGATCTGGAGCAGGCCCTCGAAGAGGGAGCACCCTTGGTGCACGACGAGTTCGGAACCAACAAGGCTTACACGTGGGCGCTCGCCAACGGCGAGGTCGACAAGGTGTTCGCGGACGCGCCGGTGACGGTCAGGGAGCGCTACCTGCATCCTCGGGTGATCCCCAACGCGATCGAGCCGCGTGCGGTGATCGTGCAGCCGGTCCCGTCGCAGGGAGAGTTCACCATGTGGTCGGCGACGCAGATCCCCCATGTGGCCAAGGTCACGTTGAGCCTCACCTGCGGCATCCCAGAGTCGAAGCTGCGCGTCATCGCTCCCGAGGTCGGGGGAGGGTTCGGCTCGAAGCTGCAGGTCTGCGCGGAGGAGGCGCTGTGCCTCGTTCTGGCCCGCAGGCTCGGGCTGCCGATCAAATGGGTGGAAGAGCGTACGGAGAACTACCTCGCAACCCATCACGGGCGGGGCGTGATCCAGGACCTCGAGCTCGCGGCCTCCGAAAAGGGCAAGCTGCTTGGGGTGAGAGCGAAGGTGCTGGCCGACATGGGCGGATATCTCATGCTGATCACCCCCGGGATCCCCCTGTTGGGAGCTTTCCTCTACGCGGGGCCGTACACCGCGGACTGCTATTCGGTTGAGTTCACCGGCGTGTTCACCAACAGGACGCCGACCGACGCCTACCGAGGCGCCGGACGACCCGAGGCCACGTACGCGATCGAACGCGCCATGGACACCCTCGCGCGCAAGGTCGGCATCGATGTCTCCGAGGTTCGCCGCATCAACTTCATCCCACCGTTCAGGGAGGCCACCCCCACGGTCTCAGGATTGTCCTTCGACTCGGGTGAGTATCAGGCCGCTCTCGACAAGGCGATCGAGCTGGCCGGGTACGAGGAGCTGCGCAAGGAACAAACAGCGCGTCGCGAGCGAGGCGATACCAAGCAGCTCGGTATCGGGTTTTCAACCTACATCGAGATGTGCGGCCTGGCCCCCTCCCAAGTGCTCGCGTCGCTGCGGTATGGAGCCGGGGGGTGGGATGCTGCCACGATCCGCTGCCATCCGACCGGGAAGGTCACTCTCCTCTCGGGGGCGACGCCGAGCGGACAGGGTCACGAGACCAGCTGGTCGCAGATTCTCGCCGACGAGCTCGGCATCCCGTTCGAAGACATCGAGGTGCTGCACGGGGACACCGCCGTTACCCCCCTTGGCATGGACACCTACGGGAGCAGGAGCCTGTCGGTCGGAGGCGTGGCGATCCACCTTGCCGCACAGAAGATCCGCGACAAGGCCCACAGGATCGCGGCCCACGAGCTCGAGGTCGCCGAGGAAGATCTCGAATGGATTGATGGCAAGTTCCAGGTCAAGGGAGCCCCGGACAAGGCCAAGAGCATCCCGGAGATCGCGTTCTCGGCGTGGACTGCTCACAACCTCCCGGAGGGCACCGAGCCCGGCCTGGAGGAGACCTACGTCTACGATCCTCCCAACTTCACCTTCCCCTCGGGCGCCCATATCTGCGCGGTCGAAGTCGACACCGAGACGGGGGCCACCGAGATCGTGAAGTAC
>JBKJZQ010000171.1:0-10697 GCA_046715095.1 Actinomycetota bacterium
GAAACGTTGACGGTGACACCAGGCAGCGTGATGCCCGAATCGGTTCGAAATGTCTCCACGTTGGTCTCGAGGGTCGAGCGGAGCTTCTCTACGTCATCCGGAGGCAGCTCTTTGACGGCTGCCGCCATGGGGCCCGCGACCTGAGTCATGAAGGTCCATGACTCGTCGAAAGAGCCGTAGCTCCACTCGACCGGCATCTCCTCGATCGTGATGTCGGCGAAGCCGGCGCTCGTGAGCATCGAGCGGATCGTGTCATGGTCCGCCATTGAGAACATCCCGCCGACGCCGAAGGGGTCGCCGCCGGGCTGGTGACCCAACTGGATCATCGTCATGCCGATTACCGTCACCCACGGGTTCTTCTCCGGACCCGCCCACACAGACAATGCGAGGCGGCGCCCGTCCCTCAGCACGCGCCGGCACTCGTGAAGGGCTGCCTGCGGGTCAAACATCAGCATGAAACCCCAGCGACAGATGATCCCATCGACGCTGTCGTCGTCGAGATCCATCTTTTCAGCTTCGAGAACGCGCGTCTCGACGTTCTCTAACCCGAGTTCAGCGGCGCGGCGGCGCGCCGTCTCCATCATCTGCGGAGCGAAGTCCGTCTCGATCACCTTGCCGGACGGCCCTACGCGCCTTGCAACCAGGAAGCCCGTGTCGCCGGGGCCTCCGGCGAGATCGAGGATCGTGTCTCCTTGTTGAGGCTTCACGTGCCCCTCCAGCCACTCGGCGACATGGCGCGTGGTGTTCCACATGTAGTCGCGGTTCCGCTCCCATCCGGCCGCCATCTCGTCCCAAACGGCGCGGCTCTTCTCGTGAGCCTCATCAACCATGAGAAGAAGGATAGAGGAGGGCGGCGAGTGCAACAACACCCTGGCCAGCCTTGACACGTTCCAATGCCATGGGACTCGCCGGAGTGGACGGCTCGGACCGCGGCTGCAAGCCGCTACGCCATGCAATCCCTACCCAAGGAAACTCTAGAGAACGCTGGCGACGTCTCTGCCGAGCACCCACAACCCGAACGCGATGGTCCCGATGAATGCGAGCCGCCCGATCAACGTCACGGGCGTCGAGCGCCACATTTTTGCGATCGGAACGATGCCACGGTTCATGAACCACCCCGCGACCACGATCACACCGATGAGAGCGCCAATCGGCCCGCCAAGCCCGAGCCCCAGAAGAGGTAGGAACGCCACGAGCGGGTAGTAGTTCTTGCTTTCCTCCGTTTTCGCGATCCATCTCTCTGCTAGCCAGGTCATGCCCAAGCCGTAGAGCGCAGGCAACGCGACGAACATCGCAACCGCTAGCGATAGAGGATCTAGTTCGGCGAAGTCGATCCCCTCGGGACGGATGATCATCGCGCCACCGACCGCTCCCCCGAACAACGCCATGAGAGCAGGACGTCCCTTGGTCGGCAACCATCCTCGGATCGCCATGTAGAACAGACCACCGGCCATCCCGGCGGCCGTGCACAGCAGCACGAGGAAGAACATGTCGGTCGAGAAACGTCCGATCTCGAATCCGTCGTCGGTCAACCGCCCGCTGAGAGAAGGATCCGATGTCAGGCGCAACACGAACATCGCGAGCCGGCCGCCGATGCCTCCGATCACGAACCCGGCGAGGATGCCCGCCCACATCCCACTGTTGAGATGCCGGGCCGATCTCGCTGCATCCTTCGTCCACGCCGCCTGGATCAACCGATGTCCCGTCTACGAAAGAAGGCTAGGGCGAGCGTGAATATCGCGGCTGCGTAGGCGGCCAGTAGCAGCCCCGCCGCTACCTGCGAGTGGCCGACCTGCGTAACTTCGTTGTCTCCGATCAAGAGGAGCGCCGCGTTGTCGCCGATCAGCCAGTCGACCCATGACGGCTTGAAGCCACGGATCATCCCTTCGATCACCGCGAGGTACACGAAGCCAACGCCGAGGGCGGCCGCAGTGTTGCGACCGATCGCGGCTAGCGACAGCCCGAATACGCCGGCCAGCGCCGCGATCCCACCGCTGCGAAGCATCAACAGCGCCGTGTCGGTCCACCATGCGGCGTCGACTCCGGCCATGTTGCCCTCGAAGGCGCCCGCGGGAAGGAGCGCCAGCGCAAAGAGCGCCTGCAGCGCCACTACCCACACGAACGCGACGAGCGACAGCGCCAAAGCTTTCGCTGCCAGCACTCGGAAGCGCCGCCGCTCCCACGTGAGGGTCGTCGTGATCGTGCGGTCTTTCCACTCGGCCCCCAAGAACGAGGCTCCCAATAGCCAGCCGAGCATCATGAAGGGCACACCGACGGACCCGAGGATCCAGGTCACATCCTCGTAGGGAAAGCGTGGGTCAGAACCATAGGTCTCGTCGTGGCAGAATTGTGGCGCGTCGCTTGGCGCGATATCCGGATAGTCCGCAACGCCTCGCTCGATGTTGGCGATGCACTCGGCGACATCCTCTCGGCGTTGTACTTCGGCCGTCGCGACGCGTTCTGGCGAATCGTCCGAGACCACAAACACGATGGTGCCGATCGTCGCGAACGCGGCCAGCGCCAGCATCGTCAACGCCTTGAACAACCGGCGCGAGACGAGGCGCCGAAGCTCGACGGAGATGAGCCTGGTCATACCGCCACCTCCTTATCGCCTTCGGTGAGGCTGAGGAACACCGTCTCGAGGTCGGTCTCTTCCGGACGCAGCTCGCCGGGGTAGAGCTGGTGACGGGCGAGCGTCTCCGAGATGAACGGGCCTCGTTCGGAGCCAACGTGGGCGCGCAGGAAGCCGTTCTCGCGTTCGGTCTGGATGCCGGCGGCGTTCAACACCGTGAGCGCGCTGGCCACATCTTCGACGCGCACGATCATGGACGTCGCGGCACCCTTCGCGAGGACGTCGGATACCGCGCCCGTTGTGACGCAACGACCGCGGGCGAGGATCGCAACCCGGTCGCACGTCTGCTGGACCTCGGACAACAGGTGGCTCGACACGAAGACCGTGCGGCCCTCGGCCCCCAGCGTGCGGAGCAGCTCTCTTATCTCTCTGATCCCCGACGGGTCGAGCCCGTTCGCCGGCTCGTCGAGGATCAGCAGCTCCGGATCCTTCAGGAGTGCGGCCGCGATGCCGAGCCGCTGTCGCATCCCGAGCGAGTAGTTCTTGACGAGGTCCTTCTCGCGGCCTCGGAGCCCCGTGAGCTGGAGCACCTCGTCGATCTTGCGGTCCTCGATGCCGTCCATGCGCGCAAGGAGCTCGAGGTTCCGCCGCGCGCTGAACGTTCCGAACAGCGCCGGAGTCTCGACGATCGAGCCGACCCGCCGCATGACCTCGGGGTTCTCGTTTGCATCGACCCCGAACATCCGGCAAGTGCCCTCGCTGGCTCTGACGAGACCCAGCAGGCAGCGGATAGTCGTCGTCTTGCCCGACCCGTTCGGGCCGAGGAACCCGAATACTCCGCCCGCCTCGACCGTGAGATCAAGACCGTTCAGCGCAATCGTCGTGCCGCCGCGCAGCCTGCGGTAATCCTTGCGCAGCCCGGCGATCTCGATGACGTTCACCGAGCCGTCGTCGGACTTGGCGCTGTCTCCGGACGGTCGGCGGTCCGCATCAACGTCAGGCCGATCGCCCCGAAGCCGAGGATCAAGAACCCGACGAACGCGAGCTGCCCGATCCCGCCGTCGTAGCCGAACAGTGCTGCGAGGACGCCGACCACGACCGCCGCGGGGAAGCAGATCGCGTGTATCCACGCCCCGGCCGAGGCCGCTCCGCGGAGCCGTACCCTCTCGAAGCCATACAGCGTCAGGCCGATCCCTGCCACGAAGGGCCCGATGAAGATGAAGGGCCAGACCGGCACGATCGAGATCCCGATGCCTGCGAACGCGATCCAGTAGCCGCTCCGGCCGGCCAGCCGGAGCCCGTTGCCGTAGGTCTCGTGAAAAGCGCGTAAGCCGAGGAGCAACATGACGCTGCCGACGGCTACCCCGGCGGCCGTCAGCCAGTCCGGGACCGGGTTGTCGGCGATCTCGCCTCGCCACTCGAGCTCTCCAAGCGTGACGGCGACCAGCCCAAAAGTCCAAAGGGCGCCCCCGAGCAGGGTGGCGCGGCCGACCTTCTTTCTGTCCATGGTCTTCTCCCATCTCCCTAGGGTGATGGGCTCACGCTAGGAAGCGGGGGGCTCGCGGCAAAGGGCACAGGCACCCGGATCGGCGGGAGGTTGGCACCACTAACGGCCGATCTGGCGCGTGGACCGAGCGCTATAGACCCCCTCTGTTGGCAGAAATCGGTATCAGGCCCCTTACGGTTGTGCCGTGACCGGGGGTCGAGGTGATCTCGAGGGCGCCGGCCACGGCGGCGAGGCGGTCGGTCATGTTCGTGATCCCCGAAGACTCGACGCCTGAGGGATCGAAGCCGGAGCCGTCGTCGGTGACCGAGAACTCGATCGAGCCGTCGCGGACGGCGACCTCAACCGTGAGGCTCGTCGCGCCCGAGTGCTTGACCGCGTTCTGGAGCGCCTCCGAGGCGCAGAAGTAGGCGGCCGCTTCGATGTTCGCCGGGTGGCGCCCGATGCCGGCGGCTCGGACGGTGACCGGCAGCGGGCACCTCCGGGCGTGCGCCTCCAGCGCGGCTTCGAGCCCCCGGTCGGTCAGCACCGGCGGGTGGATGCCGCGGGCGAGGTCGCGCAGGGCCTGCAACGCCTCGGCGGTGTCGGCCTGGAGCTCCTCCATCAGCTCGGTCGCCTTCGCCGGGTCCTTCTCGGCGAGCTCCTGAGCGAGCCGTAGCTTCATCGACAGCGCGACGAGGTTCTGCTGCGCGCCGTCGTGGATGTCGCGCTCGAGCCGTCTGCGCTCTACGTCTTGTGCTGAGACGATCCGTTGCCGCGATGACCTCAATTCCTCGAGGCGGTGCTGCAGCTCGGCCGTCAGCTGGACGTTCTTCAGCGCGAGGCCGACCTGAGCCGCGGCGTCGTCAAGCAGCCGCTCCTCGACCGGGGTCAGCGATTCACCCGGGGGCTTTGCGACCGCCAGGGCACCGAGGAGCTCGTCCTGATGGCGGACCTCGACGACCCGGTCCCGGCCCTCGATCCCCGAAACCGTTCCGTCCGGCAGCGGAACCGACTGAGCGACCGACGCGCCATCCTCCGGCCACGCCGCGGTGCGGACAAGTCGCGATCCCCGCCGCAACCAGACCTCCGAATACTCGGCCCCCGTGCCCTCCGCGACGATCCGCGCGAGCTGGGGGATGACCGTCTCGAGGTCGGGCGCCGCGCCGACGCGGCTCGAGAACTCGCTCAGCACTTCATAAGGCGTGGCGCGCTGCCCGTAGACAAGCCTGTTCGCGAGTCGGCGCGCCCGGTCGCGCAGCGGCTGGAACAGCGCAGCGACCACCACGGTCACCGCGATCGACAGCACGAGGCTCACCTGACCACCACTGCCGACGAGCGAGCCCACCAGCAAGACCAGCGCGAGGTAGGCGAGCGATACGAACCCGGCGATGAGTCCGTAAGCGAGCGTGCGGTTCACGACCCGGTTGATGTCCCACATGCGGAAACGAGCGAGGCCGATGATGAGCGCGATCGGGATCAGACCGAACACGACGCGGAAGACGCGGAACGCGACGATCCCGCTCGGCTGACCGCTGAACTCCTTGCCTATGAAGATGGGGTCGGTCATCTCACTGTCTCGGTAGATCGCGACGTTGTGCAGATCCGAGTCGTTGTTGGTGAATCGGATCGTGCCGTTGCGGCCCGCTGCGAGCTCGAAGTTATCCGTGTCGAACTCGTTGTCCTGGGCCTCGATCTCGACGACGCCAAGGCCGTCGTCGGCCACCGTCACCACTCCGACCATGTCGACCGGGTGTGGGTCGCAGCGATAGAAGTAGATGCCGGGATCGGCGAAAGCGACCTCGTACTCGATGGTGGTGCCCTCAGGCTTCGTCTCGATCGCGCCGGTGAGGAACATCAGCGGGATCGCGATGATCATCGCAGCCCCTAGCGCCCCCAGCAGCAGACGCGACCTCTGGCGCTCTTCCTCGTTGCGCGCCCTCCGGTAGCGCAAGGCCTGTGCGATCAATCCCGCCACAGGGATGAACACACCGAACACGATCACGAGTCCGACGGTGTGATCGTCGACGGTGAACAACGACAGCATCGTGAAGAAGAACGCGGCGACCCCCAGCAATATGGCCCGCACCGGCCTCATGGGACCCGTGGATCGCAGCAGTTCGCCGTCCGGGAATGTCAGCAGGGCGAACGTGTAGGCGAGCCCGGACAGCACGTGGACTATCTCGTGCCACCCGGTCACGACCCCGAGCATCCCGACCGGCACTACCTGCAGCCCGTCGTGCCCCTGCAGGTTGAACGCGACGGCGCTACCCACCATCCCAAGCGCAAGCAGGTTCGCCGTCCGGTCCTTCGGCCGCAGCCGCATCAGCACCGCCGACAGCGCGAGGTTAAAGAAGCTGAAGATGTAGTCGAGGACGATCTGTCCGCCGGCGGTGACGTTGTGCGATGCCTGCGCCGCGTTCGCCGCGATCTCCCCCCCGATGCCCCCGCGCCGACCGATCTCGTGCAGCCAGTCGTGGAACGACGGCGAGGCCGCCCCGAGGACCGGCAGCAGGCCGAGCAGCAGCCAGACGACCGCAGTGAGCAGGGCGGGCAGATAGATGGCGAGGAGGTACCCAGGATGGGCTTGGCGACGCGACACAGACCTGATTGTGAGGCCTGAAGCGGCACCAACGGAAGGGGGAACGCCCATCCCATCAATGGTGGTGCCAGCACGGTAGGCAAGGGCACGACGCGCCCCCTATCCTGGTGGGATGCCCGTGCGGCTCGTGCTCGCCGAAGACAACTACCTCGTGCGCGAGGGCATCGTCCGCCTCCTCGAGTCCCACCCCGACATCGAGCTCGTCGCTGCCTGCGAGGACCTCGATTCGCTTATGGCGGCTGTCGAGATCAACGATCCCGATGTCGTCCTCACCGATATCCGCATGCCCCCGACCGGCACCGACGAGGGGATCAGGGCCGCCAACGCATTCCGAGAATCGGCCCCCGGCCTCGGAGTCGTCATTTTGAGCCAGCACGACGAGGCGGAGTACGCCCTCGCTCTGCTCGAGAACGGTTCCGAGGGCCGCGCCTATCTGCTGAAGGAGCGGGTGTCGGACCTTGGGCAGCTCGTCGGCGCGATCGAAGAGGTCGCCCGTGGCGGATCCGTCATCGACTCGAAAGTCGTCGAGGCACTCGTCTCGGCGAGATCCAAAACCGCCGAATCGCCCTTGTCGCTGCTCACGCCGCGCGAGTCCGAGGTACTGGACGAGATGGGTCAAGGCAAGACGAACGCTGCGATCGCCGGCGCGCTCTTCCTCACCGAGCGAGCCGTTGAGAAACACATCAACTCGATCTTCTCCAAACTCGGGCTCTCCGGTGGCAAGGAGGTGCACCGGCGCGTCAAGGCCGTGCTGCTCTTCCTCTCCGAGCAACACTGAGGACCGAACCCTGGATCGTGGTGTTACCCACCTCCATTTGACGTGGCAGCAGGGTTCTCCCGGACGATCCGCGGGATCACGATGCTCGAGTCACCGTCGTCACGAAGGGAGAGCTATATGAGAATCATCACGACGAGAACACTCGCCGTCGTCGCACTCGCAGCCATAGTCGGTGCCACCCTCACCACGGGTGGGACCGGCGCGGCGCTCACGGGGGGAGCCGGCAAGGCGCCCCGCGGTCTTGTGGCATCGCTCGAGAATGGTGCAGGTGACTCGCTCGGCACCGTTCGCTTCATGCCTACGGATGACGGCAAGGTTTCCGTCAGAATCACGGCGAGCGGTCTGACGCCGGGCTTCCACGGATTCCACGTGCACACGACCGGGGTTTGCGACCCGGAGGCGGTGGACGGTGCAGGCAATCCGGTGCCCTTCTTCACGGCGGGCGGTCACTACAACCCCGTGACGACGAACACCCATGGTGTTCACGCCGGAGACATGACGCCGGTGCTGGTCATGGCCGACGGTACGGCCTCGCTGAAGTTCAAGACGGACAGATTCACAACCAAGGAGCTCATGGCCGAAGACGGCAGCGCCGTGATCCTGCACGCAAGTCCGGACAACCTCGCGCACATCCCGGGAACCACCGCGACGGGCAGCGAACGCTATCACTCGCACGTCGACAACGTTCTGGGAGCGGACGCGGCGACGAAGGCCACCGGAGACGCCGGAGCACGCTTCGGCTGCGGTGTCGTCGAAAGGTTCACGCCCTAACCACAGAGCTGCTCGATGGGGCGCCCCAGGACCGGGGCGCCCCATCAGTGCCCCTTGCAGTTGCGCACCGGCGGTGTCACCGTGGGTGAGGGAGGTCCGATGAACAATGCAGCGCGCGGTTCGGCAAAGCAAGCACTTGGCATGCCCGTACCTCCGGCACGCATCGTGGAGATCGCCAATCGTTTCCGTAACCTCATCGGGCGATCACATTCGAAGATGCAGCCTCCCTTCGCCCTCGTCTTGGAACGGCTATTCGGCCTGATCGACAACAAGATGCTCGGCCTCCTGGTTGAACTAGAGATCCCCGACCTCCTGAACGGCACCGCTAAGTCGGCAGAAGACCTCGCACGCGACACGCACACAGATGCCGACGCGCTGAATCGCATGCTCCGGTTCCTCGTTTCACGGGACCTGCTCGGCGTCACTTCAGACGGTCGATACGAGAACAACTCGGCGTCTGACGTTCTCCGGCGGGACCACCCCTACTCATGGAGGGGATGGGTTGAGTTCTTCGCCTCAGACTGGAACTGGGATATCTGGAGCGATGCGATGCAGTCCCTGAAGGAAGGTGGTGGAGCTGCCGAGGCAGCTTTGGGAATGCCGTTCTTCGACTTTGTGAACGGCAATGCCGATGCTGCCGCGGCTTTCAACGGAGCGATGCAAAGCGGCTCAACGATGCAGGGTCTACTCGTTCAGGAGGGTTACGACTTCTCCAAGACGCGGCACGTTTGCGACGTCGGCGGCGGCACGGGAGCGGTTCTTGGAAACCTTCTTCTCGCATTCCCGCAGATGCACGGAACGCTGTTCGAGTTGTCGCCAGTGGCGGAGCAGGCTCATGAATACCTGGGTGCGTTGAGCCTCCTCGATCGCTGCGACGCGATCGGCGGTGACTTCTTCCAGTCGGTGCCGACCGGCGCGGACATCTACACGCTCTTCGCCGTTATCCACGATTGGGGTGATGAGCAAGCCGTCCAGATCCTCCGGAATATCCGTGCCGCCATGCCGACGGACGGACGCGTTCTCGTAGTCGAAGGAGTGATCCCCGATCACCCTCACTACAACTTCTCCAAGGCCTCGGACCTGTTGATGCTCGTGTACAGCGACTCGGGACGGGAACGTACCCAGCCAGAATTCTGCGACCTCTTCGCGCGTTCCGGATTCCGAGTTGAACGCGTGTTGAAGCTGCCGTCCTTGTTCCGAATTTTTGAACTGAAGATTGACGGCAGCTAGCCGGTACAGCCTGAGAACAGCAGTCTTTGCGCGTCCTTAACGCCTCGACCGCGATTCCTAACGCCCACTTAACGGCGAAACGCCGCTGGATTCTCATCGTCCTCTCATCGTAGGGAGACGACCCTCACAAGATGGAGCTTGATGTTGCCAAACGAGGACTGCTGCTTAGCCTCGCTTTGATCCTTCTAGGCGCCTCAAGCTGCAGCTCCCCTTCGAGATCCGGCGAAGCACCCCCGCAATCTTTCGCCGATGCGGTGACCCGGTTCGCGGTGGTGGGTGACTACGGCAGCACCGACGAGACCGAGAGGGCCGTAGCAGCCCAGTTAAAGACATGGAGCGACGACAAGGATGCGAACGCGCTCGTCACGACGGGCGATAACGCCTATCCCTACTCAACGCCAGACACTCTCGAAGCCGCCTGGGCTCCTTTCTACGGGTGGGCGAATGATGAACTCTCTGTGATCGCGACGCTCGGGAATCACGATGTACAGGGTGATGGTGGTGACAGCACAATCAACTTCTTTGGGCTTGCCGATGCCTGGTACCAGACCACGAGCGGAAACGTCGACTTCTTCGTCCTTGACGCCAATAGGCCAGAACAGCCAGAACAAACGGCCTGGTTGCGAGAAGCTCTTGCTCAGTCTGAAGCCGATTGGAAGGTGGTCGTGTTCCATCAACCCGCCTTCAGCTGCTCAGAACACGACGGGGATCCCCGCATCGTCGAACAGTGGGTGCCGGTCTTCGAGGAGTTCGGCGTGGACCTGACTCTCTCGGGTCACGACCACAACTACCAACGGTTCGTGGCCGGCTCCACGACCTATGTCGTTGCCGGCGGAGGTGGCGCGGCACTATATGGACTGGACGAGTGCCCCGCGGGAAGTCCTCCGAGGATCGCCGCCAACGACCAGCAACATCATTTTCTTGGGTGTCGAAGCGTCACATAAAGAGATGCTCGTCCAGGTGATCGACCCTCAAGGACGAGTCCTCGATACCTTCTCTCTGCGCAACTGAGATCGCACGTCCAGAGGTACAGGACCCGGACACAATCACCTTCCTTCCGTGCGATCGAAATCGACCTCTTATCTCCGCGTCTGAGCCCCATGGTCAGGGCCTGATCGAACCGACGCAGGGATCGCCACCGAGTGGCTGATGGCGGACCAAGACAGCGCCAGCGCCAGACCGGCTGCCGCATCCGTTACCCAATCGGCGGCTAGATAGACGCGCGCTAACGCAACTGTGCTCGCGACGAAGACCGCTGCTC
>JBKJZQ010000172.1:0-5496 GCA_046715095.1 Actinomycetota bacterium
GACAGATCCTGTGCGTCGACGGAGGCCTCGTCATTTGAGGCACGGAAAGGCTGGCTGACCTGATGTCCCGAGCGTGGCCATTCGAGAACAAACCGGAGGGGGGAAAGAGAGGGGCGCGGTCCGACACCCCCGAGGGATTCATACAGGCGAACGCAGAAGGCGCCGACGCGGTCGTCCTGAGGATCGGTGCCAACGACGCTCTCCTGGTACTCGTCGACAAGGAGGGGGCCTGGGATCACTGGGTGTATCACTCGAAGGACGAGGCGCTTCAGGTCGCCAACTCGCTCGGGGTCGAGGTGCACGAAGACGAGTATCCCGAGACGTTACGCGTCCGGATGAACGCTCGCCGGCGTCCGGCGAGTGAATTCGAGAGCGGTGCCTATCCCGAACAGGGTCCGGTGGGACCGGTCAACCCCTATCCGGAGAACCGTCCTCGTCAGGCGGATCTTCAGACGGCAGACGAGGCGACCCCGGAGGAGCCGGCCGAGGCTCAGTAGGGCCCACATCCCTCTGCGTTCCCACGACGTTCGCGCGGTAGATCCTGACCCCCGGGCCAACCTTGTTCTCCGCCCATCTCCGGAACAGCTTCCGGGTTCCGCCCTTGAGAGCCGCCCTGGTGGGAGGGAACAGAAGGACGATGCCGATGATGTCCGAGAGGAAGCCGGGCGTCATGAGGAGCGCCCCGCCGAGAAGGATCATCGCCCCGTCGGTCACTTCCTTGGTCGGCATCTCGCCGCGCGCCAGGGTTGCCTGGAGCCTCCTCCACGTGGCCATCCCTTGTTGCTTCAAGAGCCACGCGCCCAGGATCGAGATGGCAACGAGGACCACGAGCGTGTTGATCACTCCGATCCCCTGCGCGACCTGCACGATCACGTAGAGCTCTGCGATGGGGACAGCGATCAGGAGGATGAAGAGAAGAACGGCCATAGAGTAAGTATGGTGCCCGCCATCAGCTAGAGAAAAACGACCGGGAGCGATCGATGTACGCGACCACAACCCTCAAGAAGCTGACGCTCGAAGAAGCGATGCTCGAGATCGAGGACGGGGCTGCGTTCCTCGATGTCCGTCCGGTCAGGGAGTACCTCGACGTTCATATCCCGGGATCGCTCGAGAACCTGTACGAATCCGGTCCGGGCTTCGCCGGGCGCGCCCGCGACTGCATCCCTCTCGAAGTGCCCTTGGTGCTGATCGAGACGGGAGCCGGCGTCGACCTCGTCGCAGCTGCCGCCGCGCTGAGGGGGAAGGGGTTCATGGTTCTGGGGTTCGTCGAAGACGCACTCAACGCATGGGCGGAGGCGAAAGGAACTCCGGTCTCGATCGACGTCATCGAGGGACTCGAAGCCTCCGGGAAGCTGCTCCTCGATGTGGGCGACCCCGGCGCGATCAGGGTCGAGGGCGCGGTGCGCATCCCTGCGGATCGTCTTTGGGCCCGCATCGACGAGGTCACCGACGCCGCGGCGGGCGAGAAGGTTGTGGTCATCGCCGGCTTCGGGGTGAGGGCCGCTCTGTGCATCGGCATCCTGGAACGCCACGGCTTCACCGAGATCACGTACTGGAAGGTTGGTTAGACCCCTTCTTCCATCCCTTTGGCGATGAGGAAACCGCGCGCACGCTCGGTGAGCGGGTAGCGGTTCACGATGGCCCAGAAGGCATCGCTGTGGTCGGGGACCAGCAGATGCGCCAGCTCGTGAACGATGACGTAATCCCTGACCCACATCGGGTACTTCGTCAGCTCGAGCGACAGGCGGATGGTCCGGTCATCTGGACTGCACGAGCCCCAGCGCGACTTCTGGGTCGGGACCCAGGCGATGTCCGCTGCGCGCTCCCCGTCGACGTAGCGGTCCGCGAGCTCCCTCGCCTTGCTCTCCAACCCGCCGGACGCATTGAGGCGGTCCTTCTTCTTGCGTTGGGCCATCCGGGTCGCCATCACCGTGACCCACTCATGCTCCTCCGCGCGTGACAGTCGCTCCGGGATCGAGACTACGAGGACGTCCCCGACGATCTCTGCCGATACGGTCTTCTTCCGGCGGGCGCTGCGGCGGATCTCGATGCGCTCGAACTCGTCTTCGAGCCCGGGAACATCGAGGGGGAGGCGGTTGGGCATGAGGCCATCCTAGGCCGCCCGGCGGCCTGCGGCACCGGTTGTGCGCCAAGCACAAAAAGTGGGGCTTACTCTAGTCCATTCCTGGCTTGCTGCCGCTTGTGAAGCGGTTCACAATGTGGGTGATCCACAAAGTCCCGTCCCCCCGGGACCGCATAAAGAAGGCCCCGATCCATGGGACCTCGGAACCCTCTCCGTTATCCGCCCATCCCCCCCACGGAGGGGGTTCTTCTTTTACCTTTTTTCCTAGCGCGTCTTTTCCTAGCGCGTCCCGCCCAGAGCAGGCGCGAGATCGAACAGATGAGGGAGAGACCGCTCGAACACGCCGGTTATCCAGCCCACCTGGGTCGCGACACCACCCCAGTTGTTCGGACATTCGATGGCCCCTCCCCTCAGGAAGTTGTACGCGCTGCGGAGGGCGAACGGGGAACGCACTATCGCCGAATGACCGCCGTACCAACCGGTCGGCGGCACGGTGACCGTCTGCTTCCCCGGGAACACCGCGCGGTCCGCGGGGACGATGGGATCGTTCGGGACGTTGAGCGCAAGCACGCGCGTTCCGAACAGCGTGTCGCCCGTCGCGAGCGCATCCATCAACGTCGAGCCTGGGGCCAGCTGGCTCACCGCCGTACTCGTCGGATCGATGCGAACCTTGCCGGTCTCCGCGAGCCACGCGCCTGCTCCCAGCGCGATCCGGCCAAGCCTGGACGATTCGAGGTCTCCGGCGACCGCCCCGAGCGGAGCGCCGCGGTGCGGGCTCGAGAACGTGAGCAGGTTCTCGATCGTAGGCATCGATCCGTCCCATGCGTCCGCCCCTCGTGCGAGGAGATAGCGAGCGACTATCCCACCCTGGGAATGCGCGATCAGATCGATCCCCCGACCGGGATGCAGCGCGCGAACCCTCCGTAGAAGCCGGCCGAGCCGGTCCGCGTACACCCGGATGTCGCCCCACGTGTCCTCCGGTCCGTAGGGTTCGTGCAGTCGCGGTCCGTCGCTCCCCCGGTACGAGAAGAGATAGACGTCATCCGGGTCGTACCCGAGCGCGCCTGGCACCGAGAAAACATCATCGTTGGCCCCACCGCGCGTGCTGCTCGCGATCCCCGCGATCGCGACCGCGATGTTGTCATCGGGAGCCGGTGGGTCGTCGCTGAGCTCCCCCGCGGGTGCGCAGGGCCTGGTCGGATCGCCCGGTAGCCGCGGCAGGTACTCGGCGGCCAGAGAATCCTTGGGCAACGAATACACGAGGCGTGTGAGATGGATCGCTCCGGATGCGTCCACCGGGCCGAGGTAGTCCTCGGGATCGACGTACTCGCCGTTCATCTTGACCCCGAAGTGCAGACCGGCCCCGAGCCCGGAGTGGGCACCCCCGGCGGTCCCGAGCCACGTCGCCGCGCCGACGAGGGTGCCGGCCTCGACCATGACCTCCGCCATCTGCGAGTAGGTCGTGGCAAGTCCACCTGAGTGCTCGATCGTTACCGCCTTGATCCCGGCGACATCACCGGCGAACACGACGGTCCCGGCCGCAGCGGCTCTGATCTGCGTCCCCGAGGTCACGGAGTAATCGACCCCACGATGACCCGGGCCCCAATCCATCCGGGGCGGCTCGAAACGCCGGGTTATCTGGCCGTCGACCGGAGGGGCCAGGAGCGGGATCCCCTCGGCGAACGCCGGACTGCAGCCCACAACGAGGCAAACGACAACGAGCACGAGCGACGACCTGATCACGCCGCGATCCTCCGGCGCGGCTCTCGAGGGTTCCGTGGTGCGCGTCACAGAGGCGGTCCTGTTTTGCCTCCTATGTTCCTGGGAAGGATAGACAAAGGCATCCGAGAGGGGACTGTTACGTGACGGATCGAATAGAACGCGGCGAACCGGAACGGGGCGAACAGGCCGTCATGGACCGGGCGATGATCCGACTCCGTAGGTTCCTCGAGTCCCGACACCCCCAGTACGAGCGCGTGGCGTTCCGGTTCGGCGCCCTCGAAGAGATCCTGCAGTGCAGGTTCCCCGATGAGATGAAGCTGTCCGCCCAAAGGTGGACGAACGACCAGACCATGACCCGCAGCAGAGGGTGGCTGCTCTCCGGCTGGCGCGTGGATAAGTTTATCCCGGGGTGCGCGATCGGCTTCGCGAGGACGAGGTTGACCCAAACGAACGCTCCGGC
The DNA here is from genome assembly GCA_046715095.1 of Actinomycetota bacterium. Taxonomy (GTDB): domain Bacteria; phylum Actinomycetota; class CADDZG01; order CADDZG01; family WHSQ01; genus WHTI01. The sequence goes on from JBKJZQ010000172.1 coordinate 4,266, forward strand.
TTCTCCTTGACGCGACCCTGACGGCCACGTCCGCCCGCGGTCTGCGAACGATGCTCCACCGATAACCTGTGCGCCATGTCGCGACCGGATGGCCCGACCCCGAATAGGAGCTCCGGTGCGCTCGCCGGCGGTCCCGCTGGGCGGTGCTGGGTGATGGCCTCGTTGCGCTGGCCCTCGTGCCGCTCACTCCCGCCGGCGTCCCGATCCTGGCCGTGATCATCGCGGCCGCGGTGACCGCAGCCACACGCGCCGACTCCTAGCCGGACGACGGTTCGCCGTTGACCTTGAAGAGGGAGACCTCGCCAACCCCCTTCAGCCGCTTGCGGCCGATCCGAGAAACGTCCATCTCCCGGTCGATATGTTCGAGCAGCGCCTTGGAGACGACGACGGTCGATGGCAGCGCGAACGCGGTGATACGCGCGGCGACGTTCACCGGCCGTCCGAAATAATCGCCCCCGAGCGGAAGGGCCTCGCCCACGTCGAGTCCGGCGCGAGCCGAAGGCAGAGCCTCGTCGGTGTCCGCTGCGGAGACGATGTTCATCGCCGCGGTGAGCGCCGCGCCGGCGTCGGGCGACACGAACATGACTGCGTCCCCGATCGTCTTGACCATCCTGACGCCGGTCTCCGTGCAGACTTCGATCGACAGCTCCTCGAAACGTTCGACGAGCGAACCCAACTCCTCGCCGGGAAGATCGCCCGAGATCGAGGAGAAATCGACGAGGTCGGCGAACCCGACCGCCATCAGAGAACCCGCGTCGCCGGTGTGAGCCTGGGTCAATTGCCTGAGGGCGGAAGCGAAATGCCTCAGGTGGATGTTCGCGATTGGCACACCGACCAGCTCGAGGAGACGCGGGACGACCTCGTCGAGCATCGCGCTGTCGACCGTCTGACCATCCGACGTGAACCGTTCGAGGAAGAGCCGCGTCTCGGCATCTGCGATACGCGAGATCGCCTGGCCGTACGTGCGCGCCATGCCGACCAGTTCGTCGATGTCGAACCCGAGCTCGATCAGCGCGGCGAGAGACCGGAGCGAAGCAAGGTCGTTGTCGTCGAACGAGACCTCGTCGTCGTTGGGCTCGGGGAATCCGAGCGCCCGCCAGATGCGCTTGGTGGTCTCGAAGTCGACCCCCGTCCGCTCCGCTAACTCGGGACCGGTCATGGTCGGCTTCAGCCGGAAGCGGTCGGGATCGAACGACAGGGTGCCCACCCCCACAGCGTATGAGACGGGGGC
>JBKJZQ010000173.1:0-17199 GCA_046715095.1 Actinomycetota bacterium
GACCAACCCACCGCACGCCCACGCCGGTGCCGTCATCCCCAACACAACGAGAAGTCCCACGATGATCGCCGCTATGCGTCGCATGCGTAATCCCCTTCACTCGCCCGGATAGTCCCCTTAAGACGAGCCAAAGAGCCGCAGTGTTCCCAGCCGAACGACAATCAATGCACACTCAACCGAACCGGGAACCGTGACCGTGGCCGGTAAACTGAGTGCAGACCTAAAGAAGGGCACGTGGGCGAGCATTCAGCGCCAGGCGGGCCTGAAGGGAAGGCGCTCGTGAGCGAGTATCTATTCATCATCGAGAACTCTGAGGGATCGTATTCCGCGTACTCTCCCGATCTTCCAGGCTGCGTAGCGGCAGGGGAAACGGTCGAAGAGGTCCGCTCCCTGATGCGAGAGGCCATCCAGCTGCATATCGAGAGCCTGCGAGAGCACGGAGAGCCCATCCCGCCGCCCTCGTCCTCGGCCGAATACGTGGCCGTCTGACGGATCAGGTGCTCAGCGCCTCCGCCAGGAATCTGATGGCCTGGGGATAGCGGTAGGTCAGGCCCCCGTGGGTACCCTCGAACAGGACCAGGGTGTGATCGACGCCGCCCTTGTGGAGCTCGTTCGAGAACGCTTGCGCCCCGAGGTCGAGGTAGTACTCGTCCGACTTCCCGGCGTCGAGATAGATCCCCTTCATCGACTTGAGGACATCGATCTTGTGCGGGGCCATCCGCACGGGATCCCAACGCAACCAGCGTTCCCAGATCTCGGGGATCAGACGGCCGGTCGAGATCTCGAACGGCAGGATGGCCTTGCCGGGCTCGTTCTCATCGGGTGAGTAACAAGCCGCCATCGCATAGGTGTCGAGCGGGGCTGCGAAGAGGTCCCCATCGAAACGGTCGGCGGCGCGCGCCTGCTCCCAGAAAACGTCGAAAGACCCTTCGAACTTGTCCCTGAGGATGCGGGCGGTGAGGGGGAATTCGATCTGGTAACAGACCTCGAACAGCGCATCACCCGCGTGTGAGGCCAGCGCACCGAAGACATCCGGTCGCATCATCGGAACCACCATCGCTCCGTACCCGCCCGACGACTTACCGGTCAGACCCCGGCGATCGCGCGACGCCTCGGTCGGATAGCGCTCGTCGATGAAAGGGACGACCTCGTCGCAGAGGTAATCCATGTACCGGCCGGTAGCTACGGAGTTGATGAACTGGGAGCCGCCGTAGGAGGTCCACGCGTCGACGAACACAACGATCGCCCTCGGAACCCCGCCGTCGCCGAACAGGGCGTCGACCCGCTCGATCATCGTGGGCTCGAAGGTCGAGCGGCCGAGCCACATGTCTAGCTGCCCGGTCATGCCCTGGATGACGTAGATCGACGGGTAGGTCTCGCCATCCTTCAGACCGGGCGGGAGATAGACGTACAGGGGCCGGCGCGCGGGATCACCCAGCGGGTTACCGGCGAGGAACTCGGATTCGACCGTGAGCTTCTCGAACGAACCTTTGAGTTCCCGGTCCCAGGGCGCGCCGGGAAGGCCATCGACCTGCTTGAGGCTCACAGACTGGCGTGCGCCTTAGCCGCCAGCTCGGCGACCTCGGTGGGGTTCTTGGCGACCCTGATCCCGGCGGCCTCGAGGGCCTCGGTCTTGGCCGAGGCGGTTCCCTTCGAGCCCGAGATGATGGCGCCTGCGTGTCCCATGCGCTTGCCCGGGGGGGCGGTGCGGCCGGCGATATAGGCGACGACGGGCTTGGTCATGTTGTCCTTCACCCACTCTGCTGCGCGCTCTTCGGCGTCACCACCGATCTCGCCGACCATCACGACGACCTCGGTCTCGGGATCGGCCTCGAACTTGCCGAGGATGTCGATGAAATCGCTCCCGGGGATCGCATCTCCACCGATGCCGACACACGTCGACTGACCGAGGCCACCCTGGGTGAGCTCGTGCACGATCTGGTAGACGAGCGTGCCGGAGTGCGACACGAGGCCGATCGAACCGGCTTTGGCGATCTCAGTCGGGATGATCCCGACGTTGGCTTTCCCCGGTGACAGAACGCCGGGACAGTTGGGTCCGATCAGGGTGGCATCGCCGTTGGCGCGGATGTAGGGAACGACCCGGGCCATGTCCATCGCGGGGATGTTCTCGGTGATGACGACGATCGTGGCGCAACCCGCGTCGTAGGCCTCGAGCGCAGAGTCTGCGGCGAAACGGGCCGGAACGAACACCATCGAGGTGTTGGCGCCTGTCTTCCCGACCGCTTCCGCAACCGTGTCGAACACCGGGACGCCGTCGACATCCTGGCCCCCTTTGCCGGGAGTGACTCCTGCGACGAGCTTGGTTCCGTAGTCCCGGTTGCGCAGTGAGTGGAACGACCCCTCGCGTCCGGTCAAACCCGAGACAACGAGCTTGGTGTTCTCATCGATGAGGATCGACACTCTTCTCAGGCCCCCTTATTGGCGAGCTCGACGACCGTGTTGGCCGCGCCCAGCATCGTCTCGGCCGGGATCAGCATCCCGTGAGGTTGATCCGCAAGCATCTTGCGACCCTGTTCCGCGTTGGTCCCGTCGAGACGAACCACCAACGGCACCTTCATATCCAAGCGGCTGAGCGCGTCGAGGATACCGGCAGCTACCAGATCACAACGTGTGATCCCGCCGAAGATATTGACGAACACACTCTTGACCTCTGGGTTCGAAGTGATGACCTCGAGGCCGGCCGACAGGACATCGGCGTCGGCGCCTCCGCCCACGTCGAGGAAGTTCGCAGGATCACCGCCGGCGTCCTTAACGACATCGAGCGTCGACATCACTAGGCCGGCGCCGTTACCGATGATCCCGATGTTGCCGTCGAGCTTGATGAAGTTGAGTCCCTTCTCCTTGGCGAGCCGTTCCTGCTCCGGAACCTCGTGCGCGGCCTTCAACTCTTCGAAGATCGGGTGGCGGTAAGCAGCTGAATCGTCGACCGTGACCTTGGCATCGAGGGCGACGACCTTGCCGTCGCCCGTTAGCACCAGCGGGTTCACCTCGACGAGCGAAGCGTCCAGCTCGACGAACGCACGGTAAAGCTTGGGGAGCATCTCGATCGCACCCTTGCGCGCCTCGGGATCCAGGTTCGCTCCGAAGACGAGCTTGCGTGCGTGGAAGTCGGAGAAACCCAGGAGTGGATCGATGTGAACCTGCGAGATGGCTTTGGGATTCGAGACCGCAACCTCTTCGATCTCGACGCCCCCCTCGGCCGACATCATCCCGAGGAAGTTACGGTTCGAACGGTCGAGGAGGAACGACACGTAGTACTCCTCCTTGATGTCACCGGCCCGTTCGACCAGTACTCGCTTGACCACGTGGCCTTTGATGTCCATACCGAGGATCTGTTCGGCGACCGCTCGCGCTTCCTCCGGGGTCTCGGCCAGTTTGATGCCTCCAGCCTTGCCCCGGCCCCCGACCTGCACCTGTGCCTTCACAACGACCTTGCCGCCGAGGTGCTTGGCGGCATCCGCAGCTTCATCGGGGGTCTTCGCTACGCGACCCTCGGGCACGGGGACCTCGAAGCGCCGAAGTACCTCCTTGCCCTGGTACTCGAAAAGATCCACTAAGCCTCCTGCTTGTTGGCCACGTGCTCGTTGACCCAGTCGACGATGGCCTTGGTCGTCGCGCCCGGGGTGAAGATCTCGTCGATGCCCGCGGCCTTCAGCTTGGCGATGTCGGCCTCGGGGATGATGCCGCCGCCGAACACCGGGATGTCGTGGGCGCCCTGCTCTTTGAGCAGTTCCACGACCTTGGGGAAGAGGGTCATGTGCGCGCCGGAGAGGCACGACATGCCGACCGCGTCGACGTCCTCCTGGATCGCAGCCGACGCGATCTGCTCGGGGGTCTGGTGGAGGCCGGTGTAGATGACCTCCATACCCGCATCTCTCAGCGCCCTCGCCACGACTTTGATGCCGCGATCGTGCCCGTCGAGTCCGGGCTTGGCCACGAGGATGCGCGCTCTACCTTGAGCCACCTGGCTGATCACTCCTCTTGTTCTGCCGGTCGTCGAGACGACCAGCTGTTGTCCTGCCGATTCGAGGATGGGGGCTCAGATATGAGCCGCCCGGATCCTCTAGGAGACTAGCAGGTAGGTTTTCCGGCGTGAGCGAACTTGCCGACCAGGGTTCATTCCAACCGATCTCGGATGGTCTCGAATCGCGCGACCCACTCGAGTACCCGGATTACCGCGCCGCATTGGAGAGCGCGCGCGACAGATCCGGAACGGACGAATCGGTCATCGCCGGGCCCGCGACGATCGGTGGGCGAAGCGTTGAACTTGCCGTGTTCTCGTTCGGCTTCATGGGTGGCTCGATGGGCGAGGTCGCCGGCGAACGGATCGCTCGCTCTTTCGAACGCGCGGCCGAACGAAGCGTGCCTTTCATCCTCCACACATCTACCGGCGGGGCGCGGATGCAGGAAGGCATGCGTGCGCTCATCCAGATGCCGAGGGTCGTGGCCGCTCGCATGACGTTCGCGGATGCCCATCAGCCGTACATCGCGGTGTTGGGTCAACCGACCACGGGTGGAGTGCTCGCGAGCGCGGGCGCCCTCGCGGACGTGACGGTCGTGGTCTCGGGGGCAACCATCGGCTTCGCCGGTCCACGCGTTGCCGCGCGCTTGACCGGACAGCAGCTCGATCCGAACTCTCACACCGCGACCTCCGCCTTCCGCCACGGACTCGTCGACGATGTGCTCTCCGAAGGAGACCTTCCCTCGTTCCTGTCGAACGTGCTTGCGACGCTGGCCCCCGACGCCCCCAAGCCCGTGGAGCCGCCGTCGGTCGCTCCGCCGGGAGAGTCGCTCACCGGATCGGAAGCGGTGCTCGAAGCCCGGCACCCGGGTCGCGCCAGGGGGCCCGAGTTGGCGCGCGAGGCATCGGAGAGCTACGTCGAGCTGCGCGGTGACCGGGCCGGGGCGCAAGATCCGGCGGTGTTCGCCGCGCTCGCTCGGGTCGCCGGCCGGCGTGCGGTGGTGATAGCTCTCGACTCCGAATTCGCACCCGGCCCGGCCGGCTACCGGCTCGCCCGCCGGGCGATAGAGATCGCCGGCCGGCTCGACATCCCGGTGGTCACGCTCGTGGACACCCGGGGGGCCGATCCCTCGGAGGCATCGGAGGCCGGCGGGATCGCGTGGGAGATAGCAGCGCTGTTCGAGGCGATGCTCGAGGCGCCGGTTCCGACCCTGTCGGTCGTCACCGGCGAAGGCGGGAGCGGCGGAGCACTGGCGTTCGCGACCGCGGATGTCCTCATCGCCTACGAGGATTCGATCTTCTCGGTGATCAGGCCGGAGGCCGCCGCAGAGATCCTGTGGCGCGATGCCTCCCAGACCGATCGGGCAGCCTCCCTGCTGAAGCTGACCGCGCGCGACCTCCTCGGGTTCGGGATCGCCGACGCCCTGGCCCCCGCTCCCCTGACCCCGGACAGGGTCGCCGCGCTGCTCGCCTATCATCTCGACCGACTGGCAGAGACCGGAGCATCCCGCCACGAGCGCGCCTCCGCCCGCCGTGACCGTTGGAGGAGATAGGTGAGCAGCAGCAACGACAAGAGGGCCCGCCACAAGGAGTTCAAGAATCAGAAGCGTGCCGCGGCCTACGCGGCGTACCGTCGCCAGCGAGCGATCCGCATCGGCGGCGTGCTCCTCTTTATCGTCGTTCTCGCGGTCGCGATCGGGACCTCGCTCGGCGGAGACGAGGAGCCGAGTGGTGGGAACCCGGGCGCCTCATCCACCCCCACTCCCACGGCAACCCCCACGGCCGCGGACACCTCGGGAGAGGTCGCCTGCGGCGGAGACAGACCAGACCCGGCCGATCCACAGCAGTACGACAAGGCCAAGGACGTTCTCAAGGAGGGGGTCGACTACACCGCGGTGATCTCGACGTCGTGCGGAGACATCGAGCTCGACCTCCTGGAGAAAGACGCCCCCGAAACGGTTAACAACTTCGTCTTCCTGGCCCAGGAGGGGTATTTCGACGGACTCTTATGGCACCGGATCGAGCGGGACTTCGTGATCCAGACGGGCGATCCGAACGGACTGAACGGGGTTCCTCCCGACGATCCCGGCTACGCGATCCGGGACGAACTCCCCGGCAAGTCGAGCGAGTACGTACTCGGCACCGTAGCGATGGCCAAGTCCGGACCCGGCACCGGGGGAAGCCAGTGGTTCATCATCACCCACGACGTCGCCAAGAAAGACGGGAAGCCCAAGCCGGCGGGGCTGCCGAAGGACTATGCGATCTTCGGTCAGGTAGACGCCGCGAGCTTCGACGTGCTCCTAGAGCTCGACAACCTGCAGACCCAGGGCGGAGCCGATTCCACCCTCGCCTCGATGCCGGTCAACCCCGCATTCATCAACTCGATCGAGATCCTCGAGAACTAACGCTCGCTACGCGTTCAAGAACCTTGTCCTTGCCGCAGGTGCGAAGAACACAACCAGGCGCGTCCCCGGCACCCGGTAGAGCGGGCGCTCCGAGGCCATCGCGTTAAGCGTGCGGCTCACACCCGGAGAGAGGCGCCAGTAGTCGTCCCATACGACCGCGCCGTCATCGCCGATCATATCGAGGGCATTCTTGGAATCGCTGCGCACGTAGTCGTCGGAGTGCGCGCCGTCGACGTACACGAGGTCGACAGCTCGCTTCCACGGGGAGAAGTCGAAGTGCGCCGAATCACTCCAGTGCTGTGTGACCGAGCCTCCCTGTAGGGGGATCGATTCGTATGCCATCGGCGTGGAGGTGGAGGGGTGGAACTCATCGCTGTCCTCCAGGTCGAACGCCGCGGCCTCGTCGGGTGGGATATCAAGGGTATGCACCTGCGCTCCGTCCAGATTGCGGGCCAGCGTCCAACTCGTGAGCCCGGTGAAGGTGCCGATCTCGAACACCGTCTTCGCCTGAAGCCCCCGGGCCAGCGACGCGAGGAACAGCAAGCCCTCGGTCGGTTGCGTGCCGGGCGCCATGAGCAGGCGACCCGGGGGAAGGACGACCTCGACGCTGAGGACGCTGTCGATCGCGCCGGGGGGAAGGGGCGGGATCGGCGAGGCTCGCTCGAAGCGGTGGTTAAGGTACTGACCCTTGAGGATCTTCGCTCGCTGCCTCAGAGACCCCGGCGGATACTGCCTGGCCTTCACGCTAGGCGACTGGTGTCAGCGGGGCGAGGGTCAGGTCCAGGCGCTTGTCCCCCCCGGCCGCCGGGAAGTGGATCGTGGCTTCCAGACCGATGGCCGAGTGATTGATGTCGATGATCGTGCCCTTGCCCCACTTGGCGTGCTCGACCATCTGCCCGACCTTGAACGCGTGCGGATCGGTCTGGGGACCGCGGGGGGCACCGGGAGAACCGGCGCGGCGCGGCGGCGAGGTTGCGTTCCGCTCCCCCACCACCTGCACGAGGTCGTCCGGCAACTCCTTGAGGAACCTCGACGGGGGGTTGTAGTTCGTGCCGCCCCAGAGACTCCGAGCCCACGCGTGTAGGACGTAGAGGCGTTCTTTGGCGCGGGTGATCCCGACGTAGGCGAGTCGCCGTTCCTCCTCGAGCTGATCGGGGTCGGTCAGCGACCGCATGTGCGGAAAGATCCCCTCCTCCATCCCTACGATGAACACGACCTGGAACTCGAGCCCCTTCGCATTGTGGAGCGTCATGAAGGTGACGCCCTGCTCCTCGCCCTTGGTGGTATCGGTGTCGGTGATGAGCGCGATCCGTTCGAGGAACCCACCGAGCGTGGGATCGTCGGCGCCCTCGTCGTACTCCCGCGCCACCCCGGCAAGCTCACGGAGGTTCTCCTGGCGAGATAGCGCCTCGAAGGATCGGTCGGCCTGCAGCTCCTCCATCAGACCGGTGAGGGTCCAGGTCATCTCGACGATCTCCGCGACCGTGTTCCGGGCAACTGCAGCCTCGCGGATCTTGTCGAAGATGCGGGCGATCTCGAGCATCCCGCCCCGAGCGCGCTTGGAGACCCCTTCGGCCTCCTCGCACCGGCCGAACGCCTCACCCAATGGGACGGCGTTGTCCCGGGCGAAGGCGGTCAGCCTGAGCAGGCTTGCGTCGCCGACGCCGCGCCGCGGCACTTGCGAAGCTCTCGCCGCAGAGACCGAGTCGTCGGGATTCATCGCCGCGCGCAGCCACGAGAACAGGTCCTTGATCTCGCGCCGGTCGTAGAAACCGACGCCACCGACAAGCCGGTACGGGACGTCGTGCTGCGAGAAGATCTCCTCGAGGACTCGCGACTGGGCATTGGTCCGGTAGAAGATCGCGAGGTCCTTGAGCGCGTATCCGTGATCCTTGAGGACTCCGACCTGCTCCGCCACCCAGGCTGCTTCGTCGTGCTCGTTCTGCGCCCGGTACCTGTGGATCGGCTCGCCCTGGGGCAGATCGGTCCACAGCTCTTTGGGCTTGCGCATCGTGTTGTGCTCGATCACCGCATTGGCGGCCGAAAGGATCGTCTTGGTCGAGCGGTAGTTCTGTTCGAGCGTCAGCACCCTCGCATCGGGCCAGTCGCGCTCGAAGTCGAGGAGGTTCTTGATCGTCGCTCCCCGGAACGCGTAGATGCCCTGGTCTGCATCCCCGACGACGAAGATGTTGCGCCACTTCTCCGCGAGCAACGTGGCGAGGCGCGCCTGAGCGAAGTTGGTGTCCTGGAACTCGTCGATCAGGACGTGCTGGAACCGCTCCTGATAGTGGTTCCTGACGTCGTCGAAGCGATCGAGAACCTCAACGGTCTTCATGATGAGGTCGTCGAAGTCCATCGCCGAGTTCTCGACGAGGCGCCGCTGATACTCCTTGTAGACCTCGCCGACCTTCCGCTCCCATGGGCTCGAGGCGAAGTCCGCGTAGACACCGGCGTTGACCAACCGGTTCTTCGCGTCGCCGATCGAACCGAGGATCGCCCGCGGAGGCATCCGCTTGGGATCGACGTTCAGATCCTTCATCACCATCCGGACCATGCGTTCCGAATCGGATGTGTCGTAGATGGAGAACGACGACCGGTAATCGAGTCGCTGCGCCTCGCGCCTCAGGATCCGGACGCACGCAGAGTGGAACGTCGACACCCACATCGACTCGCCGACCCTCCCCACGAGATCGATGACGCGCTCCTTCATCTCACCGGCGGCTTTGTTCGTGAAGGTGATCGCGACGATCGAGTAGGGCGAGAGGCCGTTCTCGATCAGATAGGCGATCCGGTGCGTGAGCACCCTCGTCTTGCCCGATCCGGCCCCCGCCACGATGAGGATCGGACCCCCGGGATGCTCCACGGCCTCGAGCTGCACGGGATTGAGGGACGGGAGATGGTCTGGATCCATAGGCCCATTATCAGCGTGTGAGGCGGTTCTTCAGACCGGCGATCCCCTTCTTCTCCTGTGGGGTTAGCCCGATCAGAAGATACGCCGCGCCGTAGGCGATGAACCCGGCGGTCCCGGTGAGCACCAGGCGCAAGAGCCACCCCGGGCCGGAGGTGATGCCGTGGAGCCCGAGCATGACGGCCAGGGCTATCGCCGCCGGCGCGATCATCCGCAGGTAGTTCCGGTCGTACGGCTGGATGCCCACGAACTTCTTCACGAGAAGGATGCGGAACGTGTTCGAGATCGCGAACGTGAATGCGTTCGCCATCGCCGCGCCCTCGATCCCGTAGCGGGGAGCGAGGATGAACGCGAGGGCCAGGTCGAGCGCGAGCGAGGATCCGTAGACGACGAGATCCCATCCGGTCCGCCCGGTCATGATCAGCACGAAGCCCACGCTCCCGGTGCTGATGTTGATCAGCTGACCTCCGAGGAGGATGAGGAGCGCCCCCTCACCCGATCCGAAGCCGTCACCGAAGACGCGGAGGATGTCATCCGGGGCGGCGGCCAGCAGCAGGAACGCCGGGAGGGTCGCGGCCAGCGTCCAGCGGGTCAGGGTCTTGAACAGCTTGTCGAGGCGGGCCGTCTCGCCACGGTTGTGTAGATCTCCCACGAACCCACATAAAATAAAATTAACCGACGTGAGGAACAGCACCACGATCTGCCCGGCGCGCAGCACCGCCGAATAGATCCCGACGTCGGTATCCCCAACGTAACGCGTCAACACGAAGAGGTCGGTCCAGAACAGCAACTGCGAGAAGAGCGCTGCCGGAGCCCGGGGGCCCGCGTAGCGCATCAGCGTCGAGGTCGCCCCCGCTGCCATCGGTTTGCGTTCCCAGTCCCGGCTCTCTTTGTGCCAGAACCACCACGCGCCGACCGCGGCGATCGCCCACGACAGCGAGTAGGCGGCGGTCGCCATCCATACGGTTTCGGAGAAGCGCCACCCGATCAGCATGAGTACGACCCACAGGACCGGTTGCCCAGCGAAGAAGACGTAGAGCGTGTAGCGCATGATCTTGAGGCCCCGGGTGGCCGATAGCCACACGTTGGTGAGCGCGAGGAACGGGAGCCCGGCGGCCGCGGCCTCGATGGCCCACTTCCCGGCTCCATCATCGATCGAGAAGACGTCCCGGATCGCGCTCGCTCCCAGGATCGCGGCGACCGCGACGATCCCGCTGACGAGGGTCGCGACCCCGACCGCGCGCGACACCGTTGCGCGGATGTCTGCGAACCGCCCCTCCCCCACCTCGATCGCAACGCCCCGGAGCACCGCCATGTCCATCCCGGCTCGGGTCGCGAACGACAATACGAACGCGGCTTGCGTGGCGACCGTCACGACCCCGAAGGCGGCCATACCCAACGTTCGCGAGATGAGGATCTGGGCGGCGAACGTCGCCAGTGCCGCGATGGCGATCCCAACGATGTTCTGCGACGCGCCCGAAAGGATCGTCAGGTAGTCGTTTCCCCCCTTGTCTCTCGGGGGGGCTACTCCCATTCGATCGTGCCGGGTGGCTTGGACGTGATGTCGTAGACGACCCGGTTGATGCCGGGGACCTCGTTGACGATCCGGTTCGAGATCCGTTCGAGGAGGTCGTAATCGAGACGAGCCCAATCGGCGGTCATCGCGTCCTCGCTCGTCACGGCCCGAAGGACGATCGGATACCCGTAGGTGCGCTCGTCGCCCATAACGCCGACCGAACGAACGGCCGGGAGCACGGCGAAGCTCTGCCAGATCTCGCGTAGCAATCCGGCCCTCTTGATCTCCTGGAAGACGACCTGGTCGGCCGCCCGAAGGAGGTCGAGGCGTTCGGGGGTGACCTCACCGATGATCCGCACCGCCAGTCCCGGGCCCGGGAACGGCTGACGCCAGACGATCTCCTCGGGGAGACCGAGCTCCTCGCCGACCCTGCGAACCTCGTCCTTGAAGAGGTTCCTGAGGGGCTCAACGAGCGTGAACTTCATGTCGTCCGGGAGACCCCCGACGTTGTGATGGCTCTTGATCTTCGCGGCGTCCTTGGTCCCGGACTCGATCACATCCGGGTAGAGGGTGCCTTGCACCAGGAACTGCGCGTCCTCGAGCTCGTCGCGGGCGACCTCCTCGAACACGCGGATGAATAGCTCGCCGATCGTCTTCCGCTTCTCCTCCGGGTCCGTGACCCCCGCGAGCTTCTCGAGGAAACGGTCGGATGCCTTCACATGGATCAGGTCCGCACCGAGGTGTCTCCGGAAGGCGGTCTCGACGGCTTCACCCTCGCCAGCGCGCATCAGACCGTGATCGACGAACACGCACGTGAGCTGATCGCCGACCGCCCGGTGGACCAGCGCCGCGGCAACCGCCGAGTCGACGCCGCCCGAGAGGCCGCAAGCGATGCGGTCGGTCCCCACCTGAGTGCGTATCTGCTCGATCGCGGTCTCGATGATCGAGGTCATCGTCCACTTGGGCAACAGGTCGCACGCCTCGTAAAGGAAGTTCTTCAGAAGGTCGAGCCCGAAGGGGGTGTGAGCGACCTCGGGATGGAACTGCACGCCGTAGAACCCGCGCTCGGGATCCTCGAAACCCGCAACCGGAGACGCGGGGGTCGACGCGGTCACGTGGAAGCCTTCCGGCGGCCCGGTGACCGAGTCGCTATGACTCATCCACACGGTCTGCTCCGGAGGAAGCTCACCGAAGAGAACCGAGTCTGATGAGTTGACCTTGAGATCTGACTTGCCGAATTCAGCGACCCCGGTGCGGGAGACCTCGCCCCCCAGTCCCTGGGCCATCACCTGCTGCCCGTAACAGATCCCGAGGACCGGGATGCCGAGCTTGAGGACCCCCGGATCGAGCGACGGAGCGCCCGGTGAGTACACCGACTTCGGGCCTCCCGAGAGGATGATCCCTGCGGGCCGCTGCCCGGACAGATCCTTCAGCGGGATGTCGTGAGGGACGATCTCGGAGTAGACGTGACACTCGCGCACCCGGCGAGCGATCAGCTGCGCGTACTGAGCCCCGAAGTCGAGCACGAAGACCTTGTCCATACCGCAGCGTACCGCGGCGATCCCGTCGCCCATCGTGTTCTAGACGGGGCTCTAGACGGGCAGGCGGGACTCGACGACCACCGAGAGGTCGTCCTCATCGGAGGCGTACCCATGATCCTCGAAGCCCGCCTTGTCGCACAGCTTGCGCACCTTGGGGACGAGGTCTTCCGAGATCTCGAGCAGCATCCATCCGCCCGGAGCGAGCCACTCGGGGGCCTGTTCGACCGCCGTCCTGATCAGTCCTAGCCCGTCCTTAGAGAGACCGCTCAGCGTGAACAACGGCTCGTGGTCCTTCACCTCTGCAGGAAGATCGGCGACCTCGCCCGGCGGAACGTAGGGGATGTGGCCGGTGATGAGGTCGAGCTTCGCCTTGAGCCTTTTGGGCAGCGACCCGTACATGTCGCTCTTGCGGAACGTGGTGTTGTCGATCTCCAGGAGCTTGGCGTTGCGTCTCGCCTGCGCGAGGCCATCGGCATCGATGTCGGTGCCCCACACTTCGGCACGAGGCAGTTCGTGGGCGATCGCCAGGGCGATCGGACCGGCGCCCGTGCAGACATCCACGACGACCGGCCTCCTGCACTTCTTGATGCGCTTCACCGCCCTCGAAACCGTCAGCTCCGACGATGGTCGAGGAACGAACGAGCCCGGCTTGACCTCGAGCGTCAAGCCGTAGAACTCGATCGACCCAACGAGGATCGGGAAAGGTTCGCCTGCCGCCCGTCGCGCGACGAGCGACAGGTACCTCTCACGCTCGCGCCGGAAGGGGATCTCGTCGGGATCGAGGTCATCGATGTCGGCCTCCAGTACGAACTCGAGAAGACCCTCGGCTTCCATGCGATTGTCGTGATCCTCGAAGATGTGGGACGAATCGCTCAGGACCCGTTCGCCCGCGTCGAGTAGCTCGGAGGTGGTTCTGGGTTCGCTCATCCGGGGACTTTACGTCGCTAGAAGAGCAGCGGGTGCCGCTTAGGGCTGCCTGACCTCTTCGATCTCGGGAGTATCGAGCGGAACCTCGATGGAGGGCTTCTCGAGCTCAGTGGAGAGGACCATCGTCGTGCGCGTGCGCGACACGCCGTGGATCATCCGGATCCGCCGAAGGAGTTGCTCGAGATCCTTGTTCGTGCCGGTCCTGGCTTTGACGAGGTAGCAGTCCTGGCCAGCGATGCGGTGGAACTCGAGGACGTCCGGCTCTTCGCAGATCCTGGCGACGATCGGGTCGTCGATGGCGAATTCCTCACCGTCGGCCAGGGTCACCTGGATGAAGGCGACGTGGACCCGTCCCATCGACTCCGGATCGATCACCGCGTGGTATCCGGCGATGATGCCCCGCTGCTCGAGCTTGCGGACACGCTCGTGGACCGCGGGGGCCGAGAGACCGACCTCTTTCGCGATCGTGGCGTGGGGCATGCGACCGTCCTCCCTCAGGAGCTGGAGGATCTTGCGGTCGATGCCGTCGAGGCCGGTAGCCATGGCTACCGGCCTCGGGGTACCGACCTGGCGGGGACTCGTCGCGCGGCCCGGGGGGAGGTCCGCACCGGCGAGATCGCCCAGTCGAGTCCGTAGATCACTTTCGACATCGAATTCATCGGTGTTCCTTTTCTGGTCCCCCCTGGGGAGAGGATGGAGAGCAGGGGGACCTGTTCGAGTTACTTGGAGTGAGAATCCCTCGGCGCCGTCCAGTCACGTCCGTCGCGCGAGTCTTTTCCGTTCGTGAGGGCGAGGACATCGAGCGCTCCTATGCCGGCCACGAAGATCGCAAGGCCCTGAAGCACTTGAACCACCTTCTCCTTAACTAATCTGCCGTTTCCACTGAACAAACAATACCTCTCAAGGGCTATATCGTCAAATAAAGGAAAGCCCTTAGCCTCAACTACGAAAGAAGCCCCGGTCGCCGGGGCTTCTCACTTATGCATCGAAGGTAGGACTGACTTAGGGCCTTGGTTACCTCATCAGCGGCCCATGCCGACCTGCTGGTTGCGCTGGAGGGACTTTCCTTCCGTCTGCAGGGATGGGGCCACCATGACCTCGGCCTTCTGGAACTCCTTGATGTTGGCGTAGCCACAGGTCGCCAGCGAGGTCCTCAGAGCTCCGAAGAGGTTGAGACGGCCGTCGTTCTCGTGGGCCGGACCGGTAAGGATCTCCTCGATGGTTCCGATCGTGGACGTCTGCACACGGGCCCCCCGTGGAAGCGTCGGATGGAATGTCGCCATCCCCCAGTGGTACCCGTGGCCGGGGGCCTCTTCGGCCGCCGCCAAGGGGGATCCGATCATGACCGCATCCGCTCCGCAGGCGATCGCCTTGGCGATGTCGCCGCCCGTGCGCATCCCGCCGTCGGCGATCACGTGGCAGTAACGGCCGGTCTCGTCGAGGTGCCGGATCCTGGCCCCCGCGGCGTCGGCGATCGCGGTCGCCTGGGGTACGCCGAGGCCGAGCACTCCCCGCGTGGTGCAGGCCGCTCCGGGCCCGACGCCGACGAGCACGCCCATCGCACCCGTACGCATGAGGTGCAGTGCGGTCGAATACGACGCGCATCCCCCGACGATCACCGGTAGTTCGTAGGTGGAGATGAAGCGCTTGAGGTTGAGCGGTTCGCTCTGGGTCGAGACGTGCTCCGCGGATACGACCGTCCCCTGGATCACGAGGATGTCGAGCTCCGCTTCGAGCGCGATCTTGTGGAACCTCTCGACCTTCTGTGGCGTGAGCGACGCCGCCGCGGTGTAGCCGGCTGCCTTGACCTCCTGGATGCGCTGGGAGATCAGCTCCTCCTTGAGCGGGGCCTGATAGAGCTCCTGCATCCGCTTGGTCGCGTTCTCGGGAGGCAGCTCCGCTATCTCCGCCAGGATCGAGTCGGGATCCTCGTAGCGGGTCTGCAGGCCCTCGAGGTTGAGGACCGCGAGACCACCCAGGCGGCCTACCTCGATCGCGGTGCGAGGGGAGACGACTCCGTCCATGGCCGAGGCGAGCAGCGGGAGCTCGAACTTGAAAGCGTCGATCTCCCAGGAGATGTCGACGTCATCAGGGTCGCGCGTCCGCCGGGACGGAACGATGGCGATGTCGTCGAACCCGTAGGCCCGCCGACCCGACTTACCGATGCCGATCTCGATCTCCACCAGCAGTCCTCTCTCTTAAGGGCGTCTTAATCGCGTCTTAGTAGCGATCCGTACCTAAGAGGATCGATCGTACCGCCCCCCGCCGAAGGGGGTCGGTTTTCACCACGGGTTTAGTGGTCCCGGTCCTGGCGAACCAGGCGGCCGGACATCTCGTCGTCGAGCAACTGGATGTCGGCGTCGACCATGATGCGGGCGAGCTCATCGAACTTCACCTTTGGTTCCCATCCGAGCACGCTCTTCGCCCTCGAGGCGTCCCCCTTCAGGAAGTCGACCTCGGCCGGCCGGAAGTAGTTGGGATCGACCTCGACATGAGCCTCCCAGTCGAGCCCGGCGTGAGAGAAGGCGACCTCGCAGAACTCGCGCACGCTGTGCGACTCCCCCGTCGCGATGACGAGGTCGAGCGGCTCATCGTGCTGCACCATCATCCACATCGCTTCGACGTACTCGGGAGCGTAGCCCCAGTCGCGTTTCGCTTCGAGGTTGCCGATGTAAAGCTTGTCCTGGATGCCGGCCTTGATCCGGGCGACGGCGCGGGTGACCTTGCGCGTCACGAACGTTTCCCCTCGCCGGGGACTCTCGTGGTTCATCAGGATGCCGTTACTTGCGTGCATCCCGTACGCCTCGCGATAGTTGACCGTCGCCCAGTACGCGAACACCTTCGCGACTCCGTACGGGCTGCGGGGGTGGAACGGGGTGTCCTCGTTCTGCGGCGGTGGCGCCGAACCGAACATCTCCGAGGACGACGCCTGGTAGAAACGGGTGTCGACCCCCGAGGCCCGGATCGCTTCGAGCATCCTTATGGTTCCCATCCCGGTCGCGTCGGCCGTGTATTCGGGGATCTCGAAGCTCACCTTCACGTGGCTCTGGGCGCCGAGGTGGTAGATCTCGTCCGGTTCGAGGCGTCTGATCAGATTCACGAGGGATCCGGAGTCCGAGAGGTCCCCGTAATGCATGAAGAACCGGACTCCGGACTCGTGGGGATCCCGGTAGATGGGATCGAGGCGCTGGGTGTTGAACGTCGACGCGCGGCGGATCAAGCCGTGAACCTCGTAGCCCTTGGCCAGCAGGAGCTCGGCGAGATAGGAGCCGTCCTGCCCGGTCACGCCCGTGATGAACGCCTTTGTGGTCACCGGCACAGGATACGCTCCGTTACCTGTCTCCCCGGGATGCAGGAAAACGCCCCCTGAGATGGAACTTCCCCCACAGCAGGGCGAAATGTCCGTTCACAATGGCACTTGTGAACCATTTCACATGGATCCCGGATGTTAGCGTGGGCGACTTACGGGTATAGCTGCACGGTCCCACGTGCCAATAACTCGGGGAACCACCAAGGCCGGGACACGGCCGGGCACCGGGACGGAGATCCCCAAGGAGGACCACAGACGATGGAACACCTGCATTTCAGCGCGCGAGCGAGGCGGCGCGACCGCCTTAAACGCCGGCTCGCCGGGGTAGCGATCGTTTCGTTGATCGCGACCATGCTCGGCATCCCGGGAATGGATCTCGGTTGGCGGTTGATCGGCCGCTTCAGCGGCAACAGCGCCACCACTCAGGCCGGGACCGTCGGCGGCATCGAGACCTCGGGAAGCACCACGTCGATGCTCAAGTTCCGCCAGGAGATCTTCGCCAACCGTCCCACTCCGCAACCGGAGAACACCGCCGAGGCCACGACGGCCACCACCGAGGATTCCACCGTTGCCACAGCTCCGGCGGGCTCGATCACCGAGATCATCCACC
>JBKJZQ010000174.1:0-8155 GCA_046715095.1 Actinomycetota bacterium
AACGGAGCCTCTGACCTGTTCGCCGGTCTCTTCGGAGCGCTGTTCTTCGGCCGGACGCCCCGAGGCCCCCAGCGGTTGGGTATCACCGTGGGCTTCGCCGGCATCATTCTCGTCAGCGTTGGATCGAGCGCCGAGGGTGGGACCGCGATCGTCGGAGTACTGATGGTGCTCGTGGCCACCGTCTGCTACGGGCTCGCCATCAACATCGCCGGATCCTTCCAGCAGGAATACGGCTCGGTGGTCGTCATGGCTCGGATACTCGGGCTCGGCACCTTGTGGACGACACCGTTCGGCCTCTACGGCCTCACGCGCTCGGAATTCGCCTGGGGGCCGGCGGCGGCGATCGTGGTTCTCGGCGTCGTCGGAACAGGGCTCGCCTTCGCCTTCATGGCATCACTGGTCGGTCGCGTGGGCGGTCCCCGGGCGTCCTTCGTTACCTACCTGATCCCCGTTGTGTCGGTGATCCTCGGAGCGGTGTTCCTGTCCGACAAGGTGGCACTCATCGCTCTTGTCGGCGTGGTCCTCGTCGTCGGGGGCGCGGTGCTGGCCTCGCGCCGCGAGCACTGACGGCCGGACAACTAACCAATCGTAGGTGCCGAAGCGTGGCCCAGGCCTGCCGCTCCGTCGAGCTGTTCCCTCAAGATGTCGGCCTGGCCCGCGTGCCGCGCGGTCTCCGCGATCATGCGGCCGACGATCCAGCGGAGACTCACGTCCTTGCGGCTACTCGCGCGCCGGTCGTGTCCGAGATCGTCGAGGTCCGCCCCCGCCACGAACGCTCTGCTCTTGTCGCACTGCGCCCTGTAGAAGTCGAGGATGTCCTTCGTCGACTCGTGATCTTCGATCCGGAAGTCGGCGTCAGGGTCCTCCTCGGTACACGGGTGCGAGACGGGTTCGCCCCCGAAGACGGTGTGGATCCACCAGCCTTCCACGTACGCCAGGTGCTTGACGATCCCGAGGATCGTGGTGTCCGAGGGCACGAGGTGTTTACGGAGATCCTCATCCGAGCATCCATTGCAGATCGCCACCATGGCGGCGCGCTGCACATCGAGGAGGGCCGCAAGAGTCTCCTTCTCGTCGGCGGAGTAGGGAACTGCCTCGAAGTCTCCCATCCGCCTAACCTATCGGAGGCTAACGACGGAATTACCTCCGCTTGAAGGCTCCCCGCCCGCTTCCCCAGATGCCGAGGTCGAGGAGCACGGCGAGGATCACGAGCGCCAGTCCCCACCGATGCAAGCCGGCGGTCTCGTTCTGTGCGACAGCGAAGGCCAGGGTCGTCGTGGGGAGGAAGAAGAACCCGAGGAGCGGAAGGAAGAGGTTGTCGTAGGCCCGGCTCAGGTAGTCGCCGAAGAGCCACAGCAGGACCATGACGAAGCGCGGCATGGCCAGAGCGAAGAAGACTGCGAAGCAACCCATACGATTCAGGCCTTTCTGGAGTGACACACGGTCCCCAACGGATCGAAACCTATCGATCGGACCTTAGCCCGGCTCCGGGCACGTCGCTCTTCCCGTCAGGACAGAGCCGTTTGGCCCTAAGTCTGGTCCGCCTCCGGCGATAGGTTTGAGCCACCAGACATTTGGGATACAGCGATTCTGCAATCAGGAGGTAGTGATGGATCTCTACCGGCCGAGGGTCTCCGGGAGTTCCGCGATGCTCCCCAGTAGGAGATCGGGAGGAGGATCGACCCCGGCGGCTTCCTCCTTCGAGATGATCCCCGAGGTCACCAGGATCGTCCTCCAGCCCCGGCTGGTTCCGAGGGCGAGATCCGTGTCGGGGCGGTCGCCGATCACCGCGATGTTGGTGGCGCCGGTGAGCCGCCGTTCACAGAGCTCAGCCATGGGGGCGTGGGGCTTACCCACCACGGTCGCCTTCCGGCCCCCGGCGATCTCGACCGCCGCGAGGACCGCCCCGGCCCCCGGCCACAGGCTGCCGTCTCCGGCCGGGAAGGTCGCGTCGTCGTTGGAGGCATAGAAGGAGGCCCCGGCTCGAACCGCGGTCGAAGCCGCTCTCAGCTTGTCGTAGGTGAACTCGCGGTCATGGCCGACCGCCACGAGCCCGGCGTCCCCCGGGTCCTCGACGACGTGGGCGCCGGCTGACTCGACCGCCTCGCGAAGTCCGGGCCCACCGACCACGATCGCTCCGGTGGCATCGACCCCGGCGTCTTCGAGGACCTCGCCCAAGACGACCGCGGACGTGAGGATCTCGTCGCGGCTCGCGGGGATCCCGAGGCCCGCCAGCTTGGCGACGTAGTCCTCGACCGTGGAGCGGGAGTTGTTGGTGGCGAAGAGGAGCCGGACGCCCCTCTCCCTGAGGATGGCGAGCGCCTCGGGGGCGCCCTCGATCACCTGGTCGCCGCGGTAGACGACCCCGTCGAGATCGCAGACCAAGGCATCGAATCTGAGGCTCACTCTCGAACGTCACTCCTTATGTACTGTTGTGTGCGGTTGTACCTGACCGTAGAGGTTGGACCGCTGAAAGAGTACGGGATGACCTAGTCTGAGGGGACTCGATCACGAAGGAGCATCAACGACGATGAGCACCAGCGCCAAGAAGATCACCCTCAAACCCAAGGACTTCCTCGATATCGACGCCCTCCTCTCCCCCGAGGAGAAGATGCTGCGGGACACCGTCCGGCAGTTCGTGACCGAGAGGGTCAACCCCGGGATCGAGAAGTGGTTCGAGGCCGGTGAGTTCCCACGCGAGATGTCAACCGAGATCGGTCAGATCGGCCTCCTCGGCATGCACCTCGATGGCTACGGCTGCGCCGGGACGAACGCGGTCTCCTACGGGCTAGCGTGCCTCGAGCTCGAGGCCGGCGACTCCGGCTTCCGGAGCTTCGTCTCGGTCCAGGGCTCGCTCGCGATGTTCCCGATCTGGAAGTACGGCTCCGAGGAGCAGAAAGAGCGGTGGCTTCCCGGCATGGCCGCCGGCGAGTTGATCGGATGCTTCGGGCTCACCGAACCCGACGCCGGAAGCGACCCGAACTCGATGAGGACCCACGCAAAGAAGGACGGCAAGGACTGGATCCTCAACGGCACCAAGATGTGGATCACCAACGGCGGGATCGCCGACATCGCGATCGTGTGGGCCAAGACCGATGAGGGGGTCCGGGGCTTCCTCGTTCCCCGCGGCACCCCCGGCTTCACCACGCGGGACATCCACCGCAAGCTCTCGCTGCGCGCTTCCGTCACCTCGGAGCTGATCATGGACGACTGCCGCCTGCCCGAGGATTCGGTCCTGGGGGTCACCGGGATGAAGGGTCCCCTATCGTGCCTCTCGGAGGCTCGCTACGGCATCGTTTGGGGCGCGATGGGCGCGGCCCGGTCATGCTACGAGACCGCGCTCGAATACTCGAAGAACCGCAAGCAGTTCGACACCCCGATCGCCGGCTTCCAACTCACCCAGCAGAAGCTCGTGAACATGTTGCTCGAGATCAACAAGGGCATCCTCCTGGCCCTCCACCTCGGGCGCATGAAGGACGACGGCAAGCTCGCCCCCGAGCACGTCTCCTTCGGCAAGCTCAACAACGTGCGCGAGGCGATCAAGATCGCACGTGAGGCCCGCACGATCCTCGGAGCCAACGGCATCACGCTCGAATACCCGGTGATCCGCCACGCCAACAACCTCGAATCGGTCCTGACCTACGAGGGCACGAGCGAGATCCACACCCTCATCCTGGGCAAGGCGATCACCGGACTGGAGGCCTTCAGCTAGGGTCCAGGACGCGGTCGGGCCGGGGTCTCCGTTCCCGCCCTGTTCTCCGAAGGACCGCTCCATGTTCCGGAGGGTGACCGTTCCGAGGGCTTCCCACTCCGCCGTTATCATGCGGCCCATGCCGGAGATCAGACCCTTCAGGGGCGTGCGCTACGCGGGCGAAGAAACCCTCAAGCCCATCGTCTGTCCGCCCTACGACGTCATCTCTCCGGAACAGCAGAGGCAGCTACACGAAGTCCATCCCCACAACGCGGTGAGGATCGAGCTTCCCTTCTCCGACCCAGGCGACAAGGTCGACCGGTACCGGAAAGCCGACGAACAGTTCCGCACCTGGCTCGCTGAAGGCGTCCTGGCCCCCGATGACACGCCGTCGCTCTACGTCTACCGCCAGGACTACCAGCTCCCAGGTGGCACGAGAGGCCGGGTTGCCGGGGTCATGGGGGCGCTCGTCCTCGAGGAGTTCGGCGCCGGCGCCGGTGTCCTCCCCCACGAGCACACGATGCCCGGCCCGATCGAGGACCGCCTCGCTCTTATCAGCGCGTGTCCTGTCAACATCTCCCCGATCTACGCGATCTACCGCGGTGAGGGAGGGCTCGCACCGTTCCTCGACTCGCTCGAGAACCGTCCCCCCGAGGCGCGCTTCGCTGATGACGCAGGGACCCTGCAGCGGCTGTGGAGGATCTCGGCGCCGGCGGAGACCGAGATGCTGGCCGGTGCGCTCACGCCGGGGCCGCTGGTGATCGCCGATGGACATCACCGCTACGAGACCGCGCTCGCCTATCACCGCGAACGCGGCACCGAGCCCGGCGGACACGACGCCGTCATGTGCTTCTGCGTCGATGCGGACGTCGAAGGGCTAGTGGTCGCCGCGTTCCACCGCGCGATCCAGTCCGGCGAGGAACCTTCGGTGCTCAAGGTGCGGCTGCTCGAGGCGTTCGGGGGCAAGGAGCTGACGCGCGATGAGTCGGCCGGCGCCCAGGCCGCGTCCGGCGCGGACCACCCTCTCGTGGTCCGGTTCCCGGACGGCGACGTGCTCGTCGAGCTATCCGACGAACAGGTCATCGCATCCACCGGCGACCGAGCCGCTGCATGGCGGCGCCTCGACGTGGTCGCCCTCCATGAGGTCGTCCTCCCCCGGCTGTTCCCCGACGGACCTCCGCAGATGGTCTTCACGCGCGAGACGCAGGAGATCGACCGTCTCATGAACGATGAAGGCTGGCCCATGAGCGTCCTTCTCCGGGCCCCCAACGCGACCGACGTGATCGACGTCGCGAGCGAGGGTGAACGGATGCCGCAGAAGGCGAGCTACTTCTGGCCGAAGGCCCTCACCGGTCTCGTGTTCCGCTCGCTGAACGACTAAGGGTTCAGGGCTTCAGTCCGAGCGCCTCCCATCCCTCGTCCGTGGAGAGATCGACCGACAGCCCGGGCTCGCCGGCGAGGTCGTCCGCCGCATCGAGCACCTCTGCGACCCTCGCAGGTTCGATGCGCGCTCTCCCGAGGAGGGACCTCTTGGGAAGAACCACGATCACATGAGACATCCCGCTCGACGAGAACGCGGTCGCGGCCTCCCCGTTCGGATCCCCGGTGAACAGGACTAGTCGCACCGCTCCCGCGATGCGGACACCTTCGATTATCGCGGTCGCGACACCCGGCCGCCCCCGATCGAACAGCGCGAGGGTCCTCGTCTCGTACGCCGCCCGTTCCACGAGGTCCGGATCGGTCGGGTCCCCGGCGGCCACGAACGCTCCGAGGTCCCTCCACATCTGTGCCGCGAACCGGTCCGGCTCGACCACCTGAACCTGATCGCCCTGCGAACGCAATCTCCGGATCGCAGCGGCCCCCTCGTCGCCCTCCCAACCGATGAGGAGGACGCTCACGCCCTCACCTTCAGGACATCGCGCACGAACGTGAAGCCGGCGGAGTTTGCCCGCCCCAGCGGCTCACCGTCGACGTGGCGGCTGAACGGTTCCTCCGCGGTGACCTCGAACTTGTCGAGGTCGTGGGCGTAGAACGCGTCCCCGTGAGACGAGACGCTATCGGAGAGAACCCTGAGCATGTAGAAGGGCAGTGCCTCGATACGCATCCGCTTGAGAGCGAAGACGTCAAGGCCGGCGTCGAGAGACACCTCGGGCGTCAGATCGATCGGCCGTCCGGCGAAGTACGCGTACGGTCCCGCCTTGCACGCGATCGCCATCGCTACGGGAACCTCGCCGAACTCACCGCGCAACGTCATCGACGGGTTGCGATGCCGGTAGGTCCCTGCCAGGACCCGGAACGCGCTCCAGAAGAAGTACATCTGGCCGAACCGGCGCTTCGAGTGAAGGAACTCCTCGACCCGTTCCGCCGCCTCGGCGTCGAAGCCGCACCCCGCGGACGACGCGAAGTAGCGCCCGTCCATCTGACCCAACGACAGGAGCCTCGGCTCGCCGTCGAGGCGGGCGACGAGGTGTTCGATCGCCCCTAGAGGAGCGAGAGGGATACCGAGGGCGCGGGCGAGCACGTTCATGGTTCCCCCCGGGATGATCCCCAGCGACGTAGCGGAACCGGCGATGCCGTTGACGACCTCGTTCACGTGCCCGTCGCCTCCGTAGGCGATGACGAGACCCGCGCCGGAATCGGAAGCATCGGTGGCGAGCGCGATCCCGTCCTCGCGCTCTGTCGTGGCGAGGATCTCGAGATGGAATCGCTGCGAGAGCGACTCGACGACCGCGGCGCGCTCCCTCTGAGGCATCCGCCCCGCGATAGGGTTGATGATCAGGACGGCCGGTGGTCGTTCGGAAGCGGACATCTCACTACCAACCGTATCCCTTGGCATCACGCCCGCGAGGAGGCCCCCGGTGGACCAACCGATCCTGATCGACACGAAGATGCACGGCATGGACGGCATCACCGGCTGCTTCGTCGTTAAGGGGAGCGAGCGAACTGCCCTCGTCGAGACGGGGCCCAAATCCTCGCTCGAGCACGTTCTGAAGGGCCTCGAGGATGCCGGGGTCGACGAGCTCGACTGGATCGTCGTCACGCACATCCACCTCGACCACGCCGGTGCCGCCGGAACCCTCGCCGAGCGTTTCCCCACCTCAAGGGTTGCCGTCCACGAGGTGGGAGCCCCTCACCTCGCCGATCCCTCCAAGCTGTGGTCGAGCGCCGCCCGCATCTACGGCGAGCGGATGGATGAACTCTGGGGCGGCATCGACCCGATCAACCCGGATCGCATCACCGCGCTGACCCATGGCGACGAGATCGACCTCGGCGACCGGAAGCTCACCGCACACGACACCCCCGGCCATGCCCGCCATCACCACACTTACGTCGACGACGCCACAGGAATCGCGTTCACCGGTGACGCTATGGGCGTGCGGCTCACCGATGTCGGTGTGGTTCGGCCGGCAACGCCCCCTCCCGAGTTCGACCTTGAGGATGCGATCGCTTCGATCGAGAAGATCCGAGCACTCGGAGCGAGCGAGCTCTGGCTCACGCACTTCGGCTCGCAGAAACCACAGAGCCAAGACGAAGTCTGTGACGAAGCGGTCGCGGCGCTCAGATCATGGGCCGAGTGGGTGAAGGACGCGCGTGCGAGCACGGATGACCTCGACCAGATAGCCGCCCAGGTACAGAAGCGGGCGGAAGAGGACCTCGGAGGGAGACTGAGCGCCGACGCGATCGACCGCATGGACCAGACGACCTCTTACCGGATGAACACCTCAGGATACGTGCGGTACCTCGACCGCAAGGAAAAAGCGAGCTAGAGCTTCACGACCGAACCCATGCGTCCGTCTACGACGTTCTCCCTAGATAGGAACGGGGATGCGTCAGTTCGACCCGGAAGCTAAGCGGGCGGCGCGTTCGGGGGCATCGGTGATGTCGGCGTCGGCGCCGGCGACCGCGTCGAAGAGCTCCTTCGCCTGGGTGTAGCGGCCCCGTTTCTCGAGCAGGTCGGCGAGGACGTACCACGTGCGCAGGTGATGGTCCCGGGCGACCGATGGGCGCAGGTCTAGTTTCTCCAAGCGAGCGATCGCGCGATCGAGCTCACCCATGTCTGCCAGCGCGCCGGCGGCGACGATCTGGGCCTCGAAGAACACCTGCTCGTCGACCCTCCCCTTCTCCACCATGTCGACCAGGTCGAGCGCCTTGTCGGGTTTCTTCAGCGCGCGGTAGGCGTCCGCCAGTACGTGGTTCTGCTCCTGGGTGCCGGCGATGCGGCGGAACGTGGAGATCTCCCTCACAGCCTCGCTCCATCTCCCGACCCGGTAGTACGCGAGTCCGAGGACCTCCCTGACGCTCGCCGAGCGCAGCGCCATCTGCTTCGACTGTTCTCCGAGCCTGATCGCCTCCGTGTAGTCCTCTTCGAGGAACGCCTGCGCGGCCTGCCCGAAGACCCTAACGAGGTCCTCGGCCTTGCCCGGCCGTGCGGTCCCTTGAAGCTCGCCGATGATCGCCTTGGAG
>JBKJZQ010000175.1:0-8047 GCA_046715095.1 Actinomycetota bacterium
GGCTCTTCTGACTCTTCTTAGAGATCGCTTCAAGCGCCAGCAGAATCCGCCCCTTGCTCCCCTCTTGGGCGAACAGCACTCGGAAGGATTGCTTGTTCCCTTCGGCTCGAACCTCATAGATATCACCGCGCAGGTGCCGGGCAGCCTCCAGCCCGGTCGATTGCACATCCTTCATGGCAGCTGCCACCGCGGCGGCATCCTCATCCGCAAGGTCATCAATGAACTTTTTCACTGGCCTGCGACCTGAAGGGGTCACGTAGTCCCGCCAGCGGAGCTTGACCGCCAACTTGCCAGGTTCCCTAGATTGACTGCCCACGACCCCAACCTACCTATCGGTTGAGACGGATTGCAGATCGCATGCGGTCCGCCGGCACGAGGTTACGTGCGCTCGTCGATCTCCTTCCACAGGCGCATCCCTATCGGGTGCTCCGCCTCCTCGGCGAGGTGGCCGATCAGGCCCGCGACCCGGGCGAGCAGGGCGAAGCCGCGCGTCAGCGCAGGCGGGAAGCCGAGGTCGGCCAGCACCGCGCCGGCCGCGCCGGCTCCGTTGATCGGAAGCCTCTTGTCGGTCTCCTCCTCGTACGCCGCGGCCACGAGCTCGAGGAGCCGGAGGTGCGGGCCGAGCAGGCCGGTCTCGTTGGCCAGTTGATAGAGGCGGGGGGTCCGGGGGTCGGTCTCGCGGTGAATCGGGTGACCCAGTCCGGGGATGCGGCGACCGTCCAGGAGCGCGGCGGCAACGGCCTCCTTCGCTGCCTCCTCGAGCGCGGCGCGGTTCGTCTGTTCGACCTCGGGGATCTCCTCGAGGGTGGCGTGGAGGAAGCGGGCGGTGTCTTCGACGGGACCGAGGAACACGCTCCCGGCCCCCAGGAGTCCGGCGGCGATCGCTCCCTGCAGCGATTCGGGCGCGCCGGTGTAGGTGAGGCGCGCGGCGAGCGCCATCGGGGTCAGGCCGTGATCGGCGAGCGCGGTCAGCACCGCGTTGAACATCTTCGACTCGCCGTCTGATGGCATGCGGTCCGCGGCGAGGAGGAAGGCGAGGTCGGCGAACGACATCTCGCCCATGACCTCGGTCGCGAGATCGAGGCCCCGGACCGTGATCGCATCGGGCGTCGAGCGCCCGATCGAGCTGTGGAGCCAGTCGTCGTTGTCGGTCACGCTCACTCTCCCTTGGTCCTCTGGGGCTCGAGATCCTCTTCGTCGTCGGTGCGCTCGGTCGGGAGCTCGTGCTTGGCGATCCGTCCCGTCGGCGTGTGAGGAAGATCGGAGACGGTTTCGAAGTAACGAGGCACCTTGAACGGGGCGAGCTTCTCGGCCACGAAGTCTCGCAGCTCTGGCATCGAGACGCCGGTTCCGTCCGCGATCACCACGTAGGCCTTGATCTCCTCCTCAGAGAGATCCGACGGCACGCCGATCACGGCGGCCTCGACCACCGCAGGGTGCCGTTCGAGCGCGTCCTGAACCTCAAGCGGAGAGAGGTTCTCTCCGCGTCTGCGGATCAGCTCCTTCCTACGACCGACGAACGTGAAGGTGTCATCCGTGTTGACCTCGACGAGGTCGCCGGTCTTGAGCCATCCGTCGACGAGCACGTTGTCGGTCTCTTCGGGCATCTTGTAATAGCCGAGCATCACCGCGGGATTCTTGAGCTCGAGCTCCCCCACCTCACCGGGACCGACCGCGCGCCCCTCACCCATCACCCGGGCCTCGTTGATGTCGCCCATCGTCGGATGCTGCCGAACGCTCCCGAGCGTTCCGTAGGGCCGCGTTCCCTTCTTCCAGATCAGAGCGAAGGGCGTCTCGGAGAGCGCGTAGCCCGACACGATCTTGAGCCCGAAGCGACGTTCGATCTCGAGGTGGCGCTCCTTCGCGGGAGCTGGCCCCGTGTAGCAGAGACGAAGCGGGTTGTCGGCGTCGTCGTCTCGTTCGGGCTGGCGCATCAGGATCTCGATCATGGCGCCGATCGCGTTGAACTCCGTAGCGCCGTGAGTGCGGGCCGAATCGAGGAACGTGCTCGCCGAGAAGCGCGGAAGCAAGATGAGACCGGCCCCCGCCGCGACCGAACCCAGGGTGGAGTACGCGGGAGCGTTGATGTGGAACAGGGGCAACGAGGTCATCAAGCGGTCGTCCTCGGTCAGCTCCATCCAGAACGGGAATCCCTCGCCCGCCATCGCGTAGGCGCGTTGCGTCTGCATCACGAGCTTCGAACGTCCGGTGGTTCCCGAAGTCGGGATCATCACCGCCACGTCGTCCTCGCGGGCGGCCGGCGGAGGGGCCAAGACCGAAGGAGCCGCCATCAGATCCTCCGCGAAGACCACCCGGGGCACCGGCGCGGCCTCGCGCAGGGCTTCCTCGACCACATCGCTCAGGCCCGCGTCGGTCACCACGACCGGAGGCTCGACCTGGCCCGCGAGGCCTGCCAGCTCCCCGGCCGTGCTCTTGGGGTTGACCGGAACGAAGGTCGCACCGAGCCGGACGACGGCGAGCCATGTGAGCAGATAGTCGGGAGAGTTGCGCGTCGTCGCCAGCACGCGCGTTTCGCGCTCGACCCCGAGATCTGCCAGCGCAGCTCCGATAGAGACGATGCGGTCCTGCGACTCCTCGTAGGTGTAGGTCGAGTCCTCGTACCTGAGCCACGTCTTGGTCGCCGAACGCTCGACCGTCGCTTCGAACAGTTCGGGGATCGTGAGGAAACTCGTCACCGACGGCTCAAGCGCCCTCGGCTCCCGGTGCCGGGGGCGACCCAGTCGTTGGCCCACCGCTCGACCTCGGCGAGGGCACGCTCGAGGGCGCGCCCCTTCTCGGTGAGCTCGTAACTGACGCTCACCGGAGTTGTCGGCTCGACCCGGCGCGTCACCAGTCCCTCGGTTTCGAGTTCCTTAAGTCGCATCGACAGCGACCGGTCCGATACCTCCGTCACGTGCGCCGCGATCTCCGAGAACCGGCTGGGGCCGTCCATCAGCGCGCGCAGGATCGTTCCGCTCCACCGCTTCCCAACCAGCTCGATCGCCTTCTGGAAGGGCGGGCAGAAAGAGGCGCGTGGGCTCGTAGCGCGGCTCACGTCGCGCGCGCCTCGGCCCTGGGATCGGGCAACGGGGTGAGCTCCTTCTCGAGCTGGGCGCGCAGGTGCTCGTAGTTCGGCGGGAGCGCGATCTTCTCGCCGAGGTGCTCGAGCGGCTCGTCGACCGCGAAGCCGGGGCCCATGCTCGCGATCTCGAACAGGACGCCCGAGGGCTCCCGGAAGTAGATCGACTTGAAGTAGTAACGGTCGATGATCGGAGTGGGGTGCGCACCACCCGCCGCAACGCGCTCGCGCCACTGCGAGTGATCCTCCATCGGGGAAGCCCAGGCGATGTGATGGACGGTCCCCGCCCCCTCGATCCCGAGAGCGCCTGGTGCATCGTCGTAGACGAAGAAGCTTCCACGCTGCTCACCCCGGACGGTCCACGACGAATCCGAGTCGGGCTCAAAGTTGAGGGTCGACTCAAACAGCGTCGCGCTCCTGGCCGGATCGTCCGTGTAGGCGTGCGCGCCGTCGAAGCCCTGGATCGCGTGCTCCTCGGGGATCTCGGGGTGTCTGGCCCGCAGCGGTTCGTCGGTCGTCTCCACGACCCTTAGCTCGAGGTCGAGGCCCTCCGGATCGGAGAAGCGGAGCGATCCGCCGTCCCGTTCGGTTTCGACACCGGCCTCCGCGAGGCGTGCTACCCAGAAGTCGAGTGACGCTTCGGAGCCGACCCGCCAAACGATGCGGTACACCATCCCTGCGCCGGCGCGGCCTCGGCCGGCGCCCGGATACTCGAAGAACGTGATGTCGGAGCCGGCGCCCCCCTCTTCGTCGGCATAGAAGAGGTGATAGATGTTCGGGACATCCTGGTTGACCGACTTCTTCACCAGCCTCAGACCGAGGATCCCCGCGTAGAACCGCACGTTCTGCGGGGCGTCCCCGGTGATCGCCGTGATGTGATGGATCCCTTCCAGATTCATGAGTTCCAGCCTCTCGCTAGGACCACCACTTACCGCTTGTAAGTAACTATAACGAATGGAAGAACGTTCCCAACGGAGGTGGCCGGGGTGAGCCGCTCCGCCGCCTGAGCGCGGCAAACGTTGCCTGACGCGGTACTAACGTTCAGAAGATGACGTAGAGCTTGCGGAGCGTCTCGTGGATCTCCCATGCCCCCGACCACCCGCGCGGGATCAAGATCGTGTCCTGGGCCTGCTGAAGGAACGGTGCGGAAACGCTCATGTGGTTCTCCTTAGTGAGGGAAGGCGTGCGAACGGCTAGGGTTCTCATGATGGCAGACCTTGGAGATGTCTACCGAGACACGCGCAGAGAGATCTGCGATCTGGTCCTGTCCCTGCCGGACGACGAGCGAATCAGGGACGTCCCTGCGACCTCCGGGTGGACGATCCGGGATGCGGTCGCACACCTCACCGGAGACGCGGTGTGCACGGTCGCGTCGGACTTCCCGAGTGCGTTCTTCGCCGCCTTCGGCGAGCCCGAGGTACTGGGGATCCTCAACGAGTGGACCGCTAAACAGGTTTCGGACCGGGCCGGTCGCTCGGTGGAGGAGCTCGTCGCCGAATGGGACGACGCGGCCGGACCGGTAGAGGCCATGATGCGGGGCGAGACCCCGTGGACAGACGCGATGCCGATGTTCGCCGACCGCGTGCTCGTCACGGACCTCGGGGTACACCAGCAGGACATCTATGGGGCCCTCGGGATCCAGCGCGGTCGCGACGGCGTGCCGGTAAAGCTCGGGGCGTCCGGCTACATCGCGACCATGGCCTTCCGCCTCGGGGCCGGGGGCCTGGCTCCCCTCGCCTTCGACTTCGGCACCAAGACGTCTATGGCCGGCGACGGAGAACCCGTAGCCACCGTGAGCGCGAGTCGCTTCGAGTTCTTCCGCGCGCTATCGGGCAGACGCAACCCGGACCAGATCCGCGCCTACGGCTGGGACGGCGACCCGGAGCCGTACCTCCGCTACTTCTATCCCTACGGCGTCCGCGAGCAAGCCCTCACGGAGTAGCCGGGCGGCGTGCACGGCCGATGATGTGCGGGGCGACCATCCGGTCGAGCGGGCAGGTCGTGAACATGAAGCTCTTATGCCGCTCGCGCACGAAGCCCGCACGGTCTATCGCAACCGCGGTGTCGCGGGAGCAGTGACAACCGCCTCCGACGGTCGGCCAGATCGTTCTGTCGAGGACCCTCTGCACACGAGCGAGACGACCTTCCTCGGCGACGACGTGCTCGTAGTAGCGCAGTTCTCCCCCCGGCTTGATCACGCGGAAGAGCTCGGCCAGTGCCGCGTCCTGGTCCGGTACCGAGCACAGCACCAACGACACGATCCCCGCGTCGTAGCCCGCTCCCGGAAGACGTTCCGCGGTCCCCTCGAAGACTGTGATGTCGATCGGCGACCGCGCGGCCGCCTCCAGCGCGGCGGCCCTGAGGTAGGGCTCGGGCTCGACCGCCACGGCCTCGGTGACCGCCGAAGGGTAGAAGGCGAAGTTCGGTCCGTGGCCACAGCCGACCTCGATCACCCGGCCGGAGAGCCCCTTAAGCAGCTCGACCCTGTGTTCCGCCCCTCCGCGGGCGAGATCGGCTTTGCTCATGCGTGCGTAAACCCGGGCGAATATGGGGTGATGGGTAGAGCGCAAGGTGTGCCTCCGGCTACACGGGTGGTTGCGGATCGTACTGGATGCCCCGCTTGACGTCGCGCGCTCGCTCCTTGGAGGCGAGGCGGACGATCAAATAGAGCGCCATATCGATCCCGGCGGACACCCCCGCGGCGGTGATGATGTCGCCCTCGTCGACGAAACGATCCTCGGGACGCGCCTCGATCGTGTTGTCGATGGCGCTCAGCTCGTCGAACGAACTCCAGTACGTGGTCGCGGCCTTGTCCCGAAGAAGGCCGGCATCGGCCAAGACGAGCGCACCGGTGCAGACGCTGGTGGTGAGGGTCGCGCCGGAATGGACCGACCGGATCCACGACCTGACCGCGTCGTCTCCGATCTGAACACGCGTGCCCCGGCCCCCGGGATAGACGAGGACATCGATGGCGGGGGCCGACGCCCACGAATGGTCGGCCAGGACCCTCAGGCCCTTGGCGCACTCGATCGGAGACGCGTTGTCCCGGGCGACCGTGAACACTTCGATGTCGTCATCGAACATCTGTGCCCAGAACGACAGCACCTCCCACGGTCCCGCCCAATCGAGCTCCTCGGCGCCGTCGAACAACGCGATCCCGATGCGAGTGGTCACCGCGCGTTCCATTCGGTCCTCATCAGGCCCATGTAAACCCAGTCGTGGTAGTTCCCGTCCTGCCACACGTGCTCACGCAGCCGGCCTTCCTCGATGAAGCCGAGCCCCTTGTAGGAGCGGATCGCCCGCTCGTTGTCCGCGTTGACGGTCAACCACACGCGCCGCATGTTCCTCAGCCGGAAGGCGAAGTCCAGCAGCAACCCCACCGCCTCGCGGCCGTACCCCTTGCCGAGGTAGTCCTCGTCGTTGATCGCGATCCCGAACGAGCAGTTCCGGGAGGCCTCGTTGAAATGATGGAGGCCGCAGTCGCCGATGACCTTGCCATCCGCTTCGATCACGAACGGCACCACGGTTCCCTTCTTCATCCATTCCTGGAGTTCTGTTTCAACCTGCTTGCGGGTCTTCGGCGACGGGACATCGTCGTCCGACATCACCCACATCTCGAAGTTGTTGTTGAACTCCGTCAGCCGGTCGAGGTCCGACTCGCGGATCTCTCTGAGGATGACTTTCTCGCCTGTGAGCATCCGACTCCTTTCTTCTTGTCTCCGGAGAGCCTGCATCATGGCCGCTCAGTCGAGGGTCGGCCAGCCGACAGCGCCGGCGCGCTGGAACGCACGGGCGGCGGTCATCGCAACGCCGTCACCTCCGGGGAGCGCGGTGAACTGGATGCCTACCGGGATCCCGAGATCGTCGGTTCCCGCCCGGACCGTCACCGCGGGACACCCGGTCACGTCCTGGGGAACGGTGTAGGGCAACACGAGATCCCGGAAGGGGATGTCCTCGCCTTCAAGCGTCCCGGTATCGGGGCGGGCGACGGTGGACGGTGGGCCGCCGGCGACCGGCGTCACGAGCACGTCCGCGTTCTGCAACAGGATCCGGAAGCGCGCCCTGATCCGGTCTCGCTCGATGGTCGCCTCGAGGTAGTCCTCGTCGGTCACCTTGCTCGCCGCCTCGAGATGCCTCTGGAGCGAGGGCGAATAAGAGGCGGCGCGATCCGGATAGGTCCAGAGCAGGTCGGTGTGAACATCGAAGGCCTCGTGTCGCTGGAGCGTGCTGAAGATCGGATAGATCGCCTCCGCACCCTTGTAGGTCCGTTCTTCGAGCACTCCCCCGAGCTCCTCGATCAACGCGAGGGCCTCGTCGAACACCGTGAGGTGATCGCTCTGCGGTCCGAAGAGATGGAGGTCCGGCGCACACACCACCGTCATCCCGGCGAGATCGTCGCGCCATACCGGGACGGCCACGTCGGACATCACCGACAGGGCCGTCGCGCAATCCTCGATCGTGCGTCCGAGGGGACCGACATGATCGAGCGACGGAGCCAGCGGACAGACCCCCGAGATGTCGACCGAGCCGAAGCTCGGCTTCACGCCGGTGATCCCGCACAAGGCCGCGGGGATGCGGATCGATCCGCCCGTGTCGGTCCCCAGCGCGAGCGGGACCATGCCGGCGGCCACCGCGGCCGCCGCTCCCCCACTCGAACCCCCGGCGACCCTGTCCATCGCCCACGGGTTCCTCGTCACTCCGCGGGTCTCGTGCACGGTCGTGATCCCCCAGGCGAACTCATGCGTGCGGGTGAGGCCGAGCACGATCGCCCCGGCTCTCCGAAGGGATGCAACCGCGGCGGCATCCCGTGCGGGAACCCGCCCGGCGAACAGATCGGAGCCGAACGTCGTCTCGGCGCCCTCGACGTCGAACAGTTCCTTGACCGCCACCGGTACGCCGTGAAGCGGGCCCTTCAGATCACCCGCCGCCAGCTCGCGGCTCCGGTCCGCGGCCTCCGACCGGGCACGC
>JBKJZQ010000176.1:0-3632 GCA_046715095.1 Actinomycetota bacterium
CCGTTAGTCCCATACTCGGGCCAGCTTCCAGTTTCCACGCGTCATGTCCCGGTAGACGTCGTAGACCGCACCGACCTGGACGAGGAACCCGTCCGCATCGAGGTTGCCGTCCGAGGACGCCCCCGCGGGTCGCGCCAGGACCCGGAAGTACTCCCGCTGCTTGTGTCCGTCCCGCCCCGCGGTCCACGCCTCGCGCCACGACGACAGCCGCTGATCGATCTCGTACCTCCTCCCCCGCCACCGGAACGCGACCGGAGCGTCCGCATCGATGGGATCCGGGTCCACCTCGATCGCCTCGTCGTACCTCTTCGCCACTAGTTTTCGCGTTCTCTCTCCTGAAAGAGAAGGGGGGCCCGACCGACCCGCCCGGGGGAAACCCAGGCAGGCCCATCGGGCCCCGTTATCTCGTTCGGCTGCCAGTGGCAGGGACGGCGCGCCGGGGAGCAGAACCGCCTCGATCCGGGCCCGGGGAGGAGCCCTTACAGAGAGGCCCACCACGAACAGTCGAACGTATGTTCGATAGTAGACCGCGCGCGCGGCCGAAGTCAAGAAGCGGCTGAGGGTTGGTTGCTAGATGACGCCGAGGGCGGAGCGGGCGAGCGGGGACATCTTCTCGGGGGACCACGGCGGGTACATGACCATCTCGGTGGTGACCTCTCCGATGCCCTCGATGTACTGCGACGCCGCCCTGATCTGCTCATCGATCATCGGACCGATCGGGCAGCCCATGGTGGTCAGCGTGAACTCGACGTGGACGTCACCGTCCCCGTTGACGTCGACCTTGTAGACGAGGCCGAGGTTCCAGATATCGATCCCGAGCTCCGGGTCATCGACGGTCTGAAGGACCTCGATCATCCTCTCTTCGATCACTTTGGTGTCGACCGCTGCATCTTCCATGTCACCCAGCATAACGACGGACCGGGCCAAGGGATTCCGGACTCGTGGACGGGGGCACCAGGCCGGGACTCGATACCAGGCTAGACACGCTGGGATACAGAAAGCGGTCGTCTCGACGACCGCCGGGACTAAAGGAAGAAGAACGAGATCGCCATGATGACGTAGGCGGCGAGGAGTTGGGCGCCTTCGAACCAGTTGGAGCGGCCGTCCATGACCACGAAGCCCAGGATCAGCGCAGACAGCGCCACGGCGGCGATCTCGAGGCCGGTGAAGATCAGGTCCATGGGGTGACCGGCGAAGTACGAGATGAACACCAGCAGGGGCGCTATGAACAACGCTATCTGGGTCGAGGAGCCGATGGCGATCTCGATCGAGACCTCGATCTTGTCCTTGGCCGCCAGGAAGACCGCCGATGAATGCTCGGCCGCGTTTCCGATGATCGGCACCACGATGAGGCCGACGAACAGTCTCGAGAGACCGAGTTCCTCGACCGTTTCCTCGAGGGCGCCGACGAGGAACTCGCTCATGAAGGCGACCCCGACGGTGGCTCCGGCAAGCGTTCCGACCGCGCGCCCGACCGTCCACTTTGGTTGTCCGTGCTCGAAGTCGGACCGGAACAGCCCTCGGTGGGTCTTGAGCGTGAACACGAGCCCCAGGACGTAGGTCGTGATGAGGACGATCGAGACCCCCATCGAGACCGCCTCGGTCCGGAAGAACGTCGATTCGGGGGTGAACGAGAACAGCGCCGGGAGCACCAGTGCGCTCACCGCGATCGCGAGCGAGGCGGTATGGAGTCCCGCCGAGTTGCGGTTGAACGTCTGCTCCACGCGGTTCCAGCCGCCGACGAAGAAGGAGAGCCCAAGGACGAGGAGCACGTTGCCGATGATCGACCCGGTGATCGATGCCTTGACGATCTCGATCTCACCCCGCGTGATCAGGAAGAAGGCGATAATCAGCTCGGTCACGTTGCCGAACGTCGCGTTCAGGAGCCCGCCGATCTGGGGGCCCGTCCTCGCGGCGAGGTCCTCCGTCGCATGGCCGATCAAACCGGCAAGCGGGAGGATCGCCAGCGCCGAGACCACGAAGATCGCGATCGCGGCTTCGTGGACCAGCTCCAGGACGACGGCGGCGGGCACGAACGCGAGCAGCCATTCGAGGCGCGGCTTGAACATGGTCGGAGGGACTACCGGGCCTCCAGAGGGACGCCCTCGAGTTGTTGCTTGAGCCTCGCAGTCACGGCCACGGGGTCGTCGGACTCGGTGATCGCCCGCACGACGACCACGCGGCGCGCCCCGGCCCCCATGACCTCGTCAAGGTTGGTCTCGTTGATCCCCCCGATCGCGAACCACGGGAGTTCTCCGGCCGCCTTAGCCGCGAAGCGGATCAGCTCGAGCCCGGTGGAGGGACGCCCGGGTTTCGTGGGGGTGGCGAACACCGGACCGACCGCGACGTAGCTCGGCCGCGGGGTCGCGGCGAGCTCCGCCGACAGCTGCTCCCGGGAATGGGTCGAGCGCCCGATCGCCTTGTCCCCGAGGATCCGGCGCGCGAGGTCCGCGGGGACGTCGTCCTGGCCCAGATGCACCCCGCAGCCGAGTGCGAGGGCGATATCGGGCCGGTCGTTGATCACGAACGGAACCCCGGCGGCCCGGCAGGCGTCTCGAATCTCGGCGCCAAACTCGAGGACCCGGCCCCCGTCGAGCTCCTTCTCGCGCAACTGCACCAGATCGACCCCCGCGCCGACGAGATCGGGGACCAGTTCGGCCAGGCGTCCCGCCTTCAACTCGGAATTTGCCACGAGATAGAGCCGTGCATGTTCAATGGCTTTCACAGGGCGAGCTCCGTCGCTCCCGGGCCGTCGTCGCCAAGGTCGCGGTCGGGGTCCTCGCCGAGGTCACGCTCGTAGTTCTTCATCCGTTCGGAGATGGCTCGGAGCGAACCCGGCGACCGGAACAGAACCACGGCGATGAACGGGTACGGCAGGGCGTCGAAGGCGACCTCGAACCAACGTTTGTCGAGCGCGGGGGCGGCCGCGATCCAGAGTCCGACGAGACCGAGGAGAAGGAAGCCCAGCTTCGGAGCGATCCCGCTGCCGGCGAAGGCCTCGATCCGCTCCCTCATCGCGCGCGCCGCCCTGCGACCGTGACGGCTCCTGATGCGCAACCAGGTCTGACGCGACGGATAGAAACGCCTGAGCCCCTCGGCATAGCCGAGGAACAGGACGGCCAAGAGGGCGGAGATCGTTCCGGTGGTCATGGTCCCAGGTTACTTAGAAGTCGACCTTGACCGGCCCGATCTTCCGTAGCACGCGCGCCGGCACCGCCTTGGTTGCCACCGGAGCGCCGGCCGGGCGCGGCACCTGCAAGATGACGTTCGAGATGTCGA
Source organism: Actinomycetota bacterium (assembly GCA_046715095.1). GTDB lineage: Bacteria > Actinomycetota > CADDZG01 > CADDZG01 > WHSQ01 > WHTI01. The sequence goes on from JBKJZQ010000176.1 coordinate 3,280, forward strand.
TGGTTCCGGTTTCGCTGCCCGGCTCAAGGAACGTGGGTGCGTCGTTGGCCGTGAGCTCTATCCGGATCACATGGCCGCTCGGGAACGTCCAACCGTTCCCGAAGAGCAGGGTCGAAACCAGCTGGGGTTCCACGCTGGCCTGGCCCAGCCGATACACACCGCGTGTGACCAGCATCTGGGTATCGGTCTCGGGGTCGACGTCCCACATGTGCATGGCGACGTACATATCGTTCTCGCTCGGGACCGCTCCGAAGGTCACCTGCGGAAGCCCGAGCATGTCGAAGGGTTCGGCGAGCGGCTCAGAATCGCTCGCGATGTTGCCGGTGGCCACCGCCATGTCCGTGGTCGGGCAG
>JBKJZQ010000177.1:0-13396 GCA_046715095.1 Actinomycetota bacterium
CAAGGTCTGAATGTCCTCCCAGGGCACCCCGGGGAGCGCCAACACCCCCGGGCGCGCACACGACTGAGCGCCCGCCACCGAAGGGGCGGAGAACGTGACCGCGAGGACCCCTGCCGCGAGCACGAGCGCCTTAAGCCTCATGGGCCAGCTCCGTGTAGATCTCGGACAACCTCTCGAACATCCGCGCGGTCGAGAAGTTCACCTTGAGCGCCATGAGGGCGGCAGCCGCATAGCGTTCGGCCGCGCCGCTGTCATTCAGGACTTGGGTCAGCGACGCAGCGATCGCGCCTGGATCGTCTCGGGGGACGAGACGCCCCGAGACACCGTCTTCGATCAGCTCCGGCATGCCCCCGACGCTCGTCGCGACCACGGGGATGCCGAGAAGGATCGCTTCCTGGGCGGACAGGGGCACGCCCTCCCAGATCGACGACAGCGCGTAGACATCCGCGGCCGCGAGGTGATCCGCAACGTCCGAACGGAAGCCGAGGAAGTGGACCCGATCCGACAGGCCGATTGCTACCGCCATCGCCCTCAGATCCGCCTCGAGGGGACCTTCGCCGAGGATCGCCAGGTGCACGTTATGGGGCAGGCGGCCCACGGCATCGAGCATCACGTGGAGAGCCTTCTGCGGGGACAAACGCGCGACGGTCAGCACCAACAGGTCGTGAGGCATCAGTCCGATCCCGGCGCGGATGTCGTCGCGGTCCCTGCTGAGAGCGGGAGCCGCGCCGACCCCGAGATGAAGGACCTCGATCGTGTCCGTGCGCGACGGAGCCGCGGACCTCAGGCGGGCCGCTATCTCCTCAGAGACCGCCAGGGTCCTGTCGCTCAGCTTGGTCACGAGGGGCTCCGCCAGCCGGTAGGCGCGCGCTTTTAGCACTCCCGCGATCTCCGGCTGGACCAGATTATGGACCGTCGTCACCACGGGGACCCCGGCCCTCTTCCCGGCGCGCGCTGAATCGATCCCAGCTCGCAACCCGTGGGCGTGGATCACCCCGTATCCCCCACCGGTCGCTAGCCGCGCGACCGCATTCACCGCCCGCCGGTGTCCCAGCGGTCCTTCGGGTATCCGGAGCGGCCGAACGCCGGCCGGCATCTTCCCGGGGAGATCGGGCGGCGCGGCGACATCGACCTCGAACGACCCGATCCGGTTCAGCTCTTCGGTGATCTGCGCGACGTGTGCCGCGATCCCGCCGGCGGACATGCCGAGCACCTGCAGCACCTTGATGCGCTCCGTCACGAAGCCACCTTCGATGACGCGCCGGGCAGTATCCGTCGCAGCTGCTGCAGTTCGGGAGCCTTCAAGAGGGTCATCGCCACGAGATAGACGGCTCCGCCCGTACCCCCGGCCGCGACCAACTCCGTGAATACGGCACTCCTCGATGATCCGTCGACCGCCCTGGAGACCGCGAGCATCGCGCCCAGGGCGAGGAGGGACACGACCGTGGTCCGGAGGAGAGACCTCCGCAGCGTCGGGGGGGTGGTCGCTGGGACTTGCCTGTGGAACAGCCGGGCGAGGACCAGCGCTCCCGCGGCGAAGCCGATCGAATGTCCAAGCGCCAGGCCGGGGACAGCCCATCCGTCCGGGAGGCTGTGGAACAGGAAGATCCCGGCGACGCTCGAGAGAAGGACGGTGCCGGCGTTGACCAGGGTCGGTGTCTTCGTATCCCCGAGCGCGTAGAAGCCACGCGTGAACACGAGGAACGATGAATACATCGGGAGACCGACCGCGAATGCAACCAGAACGCGCCCGACGAGCTCCGCGCCCTCCGCCGTCATCACGCCGTACCGCAGGGTGGCCGCAGCGAGGGGTTGGGCGAGTGCTCCGTGGGCGGCGGCCACCGGGACGAGGACGAACCCGAGCATCCGCAAACCATCTCTCAAGCGACCGAGCAAGAGCGCCTCTTCCTTCCGGGCCACGTGCTCCGACATCGCGGTGAACAGCACGGAGAAGATCGGCGCGGCGAAGAGCGCGTGCGGCAGATAGAAGAACGTGTATGCCCATTGATAGGCGGCCACGCAACCTTCGACCTCATTGGCGAGCATCAGTACGACGATCAAGCCGGCCTGGTAACCGCCCGCGTACCCGAGAGCCCAGACCCCGAGGCGTGCTCCGCGCCTGACGGCCGGGTGCGAGAGATCGAACCGGAACCTGAAGCGCCACCCGAGCGCGTGCAGTTGCGGGATCAGCACGACCGTCATCGCGACGACCCCGAGGGTCGTGCCGAGCCCGAGCACCAGGATCTCGCCGGTGCCGATGCCCTCGACGGACGGGGCCCGGTCGCCTCGCATCGATGTATAGAGGAGGTAGGCACCGATCACCACGATGTTGTTGAAGATCGGAGCGACCGCCGCGAGAGCGAACTTCCGCCGGGCGTGCAACGCACCGGTCATGATCATCCCCGCTCCATAGAAGATGACCTGCGGAGCGAACAGACGGAGGAAGGTTGCGCCGAGTCTGACCTCGCCGTCCCGGAGAGCCGCATCGTCCACACCGATCGTGAGCACGCGCATGATCAGGGGGGCGGCCAGGGCCATGAGCGCCGCAATGATGACCAGGCCGGCGAGGGCCACCGACGTGAGGGCGTTGGCCGCATCCCAGCCCTCCTTCTCTTCGCCCTTCACGAGGTACTCGACGAAGGTCGGCACGAAGATCGACGTCAGCACCCCGGCCGCGACCAGCTCGAAGATGACGTTGGGAGCGGTGTTCGCGGTCTGGTAGGTGTTCGCCAGGAAGGTCGTTCCCATCGCCGCAGCCACCACGATCACGCGGACGAACCCGGTGATCCTCGAGACGGCGGTGGCAAGCGTGATCAACGCCGCCCCCCTCGCGAGAGATGGAGGCCCCGCCCCTCCCCCGACCGTCACAGTCAGCCCGAAGGAGCGGGTTCGGGGAGGATGCGCTCTGCTCCGCTGCCTACGCCGTAGTGACGTCCCCTCACGCCTTGGGTTGACTCTTCGAGGCTGAGGATGGCAGCGGTTTCGCCCGCGGTCACGGTCGCCTGATCCACCGTCGTCACCAGCGCGCGAGCCTCCTCATCGGAACGGATCATCTGCACCGCAGCCCAGAGCGAACGGGCCGGCTCGGCGAGGACGACCGCTACGTCATGCGCGGCGATCGAGCTGCTCAGCGTTCTGACGTATTCGTTGATCCGAAACGGAGGATCCGAATCCGAGCCCGCGAGGACCAGCACCGCAGCGTCCTCGGGGACCAGCTCCGCTCCGTCGGCGATCGCGACATCGACGTAACCACCATCCTCGAGCTGGGCCACGAGGTCTTGGAGGACATCCCGGGGGTCCACGTCCCCCGAGCCCTCTTCGCCCACCGCTCCGCGGACGGCCTTGCCGATACGGTCGCCGAGCTCGGTTCCGAGCTCGGCTCGCATCTCGTCGGCGTCGCTCGTCGAGGAGCCCAGGAGCAACGCCAGCTGATCGATGGTCGTTTCGTCTTCGAGGCTGAGCCGGTTGCGGGTAGTGATCACCGACGCGACCTCGCCACCGGCCTCTTCGATCAGCGCCGTAGTGTCGTCCACGAAGCCTCCGCTGGTCCCTTCGATCGTAAGGATGACGATCTCCCGGCCGGTCAGCGCCTCCTCGATGAGGATCGGTTGGACCTCGTTCGCGAACTCGTCATCGAACGAGATCTGCTGCTCGAGATCGAGGATCGTCTGCCTGTGGTCTTCGTTGGTCGCCCTGATCGTCTTGAGCTGGCTCTCGAGGTTCGCCACGATGTTCTCGCCGAGGACGGCCGAGCCCATCAGCACGCCGATGCCGAGCGCGAGGAACACCGCGACGATCGAAACTAGGTGGTAGCGGAAATCGATCACGAGTGCACCTTCGCGCAATTAGCGTCAACATCCAGAGCGTCCCTGCGCGTCGAGGGCAAGGCGCGAGGAGTCGAGCGTACCGGGGAGTACGTGAGCGACGAGGAACGCAGCCCTCGTCGACCGAGCCATCTGAGTCGCGGCGGGCGAAGCGATGCTGAGGCGAAGATGGCGAGGCTCAGGGGCGCTCTGGTGTCATGGTGACTTGCGCGGAGGTGCACTAAGTTCTCCCTCTCAACCGAACACAGCCTGCGTGAAACGGAACCATAGGTCCTGCAGCTGGAGCCAGTACGCCTCGATCAGCAAGCGCATCGGCTTCGACAGCGACACCACGATAGCCATCGTGATCAACGCGGCGATCACCAGGAGCGCTAGGTCGCGCCTCCGCACGCGCCCGCGGTAGAGCCGGCTCACTCCCTTGGCGTCGATCAGGATGGTTCCGACGCGGAGCCGCGTGAGGAAGGTGGACGCCATCCCTTTGCGACCCTTGTCCATGAACTCCACGAGGTTGGCGTGCGTGCCGACCGCGACGATCAGCTCGGCCCCTTGTTCGTAGGCGAGCAGCATCGCGATGTCCTCAGACGTCCCCGGTGCCTCGTACACGACGTTCGGCACGCCGAGCGCCTCTAGCCGTTCGAGTCCCGGCGCGTCGCCACCCGGATAGGCGTGCACGATCAGCTCGGCGCCGGACAGCATCGCTTCTGTCGTCACCGAGTCCATGTCCCCGATGATGATGTTCGGCTTGAGCCCGACGTCGAGCAGCGCGTCCGCACCACCGTCGACCCCGACGAGCACGGGTCTCATCTCGCGGATGTAGGACCGGAGCGCGCGGATGTCGTCCTTGTAGCCGTAACCCCGCACCACGATGAGGACGTGGCGCCCATGGAAGTCGGTCTTGACGTCGGGCAGTCGTGCCGCTTCGAGAAGGACGTCCCGTTCTTCCCTGACGTACTCGATCGTGTTCTCCGCGAAGCGCTCGATCTGCGTCGCGATCGACCGCTTGGCCTCGTCGAGGGTCTCCTCGACCGCTTCGATCGTCAGGACCTGCCCCTTGCCGAGCTCGACCCTCTTGTCACCCGCCTCGCGGAAAACGAGGCCGTCCTCGATGCACAGCCACGAGCCCTCCGGGGTCTCCATCACCGCTTTACCGGCGTCGTCGATCACCGGGATCCCCGCGCTGACGAGGAGGAGCCCGCCGATGTTCGGATAACGACCGCTGCTCGAACGAGACGCGTTGACCACCGCCGCGGGCTGTCGCTCGATCAAGCCCTCGGCGGCGATGCGGTCGATGTCCTGATGGTCGATGACCGCGATCTCGCGCGGTTCCACGCGGGCGATCAGGTTCTTCGTGCGTTTGTCGACGCGCGCACGGCCGCGGATGACCCCGTCCTCGTCTCCCTGGGTCTCCCGGGATCGCCGCGGCCACAACCTCACCTGGCGGCCTCGGAGATCTCGAGCAGTTCCTGCGCATGCTCGCGGGCACGCTCGCTCTCGGGGAGCCCGGACAGCATCCGGGACAACTCGGCAACCCGGTCGTCTCCGGTGATCTCGGTCACGTCCGAAATGGCGCGCGCGTCGCGCGTCGATTTCTGGATCGTGAAATGACGATCGGCGAACGCGGCTACCTGAGGAAGGTGCGTGACCACGATCACCTGACCGCCGGTCCCCAATTCGCCGAGCGCCTTCCCGACGGCCTGGGCGGCGGCGCCCCCGACGCCGGCGTCAACCTCATCGAACACCATGGTCCCTGCACCGAGTCCCTTGGTCAGAAGGTGCAGGGCAAGGGCGATGCGTGATAGCTCACCGCCGGACGCGACCTTGGACACCGCGCGTGGGGCCTCGCCGGGGTTGGCGGCAACCTTCAGCTCGACGGCTTCGGCGCCGCCCTCGTACAGCTCGCGTGGCTCGAGCGTCACCTCGAAACGCGCCTCGGGAAGCGCGAGCGTCCGGAGGAGTGCCTCGATAGCGGGCTCGAGGCGGTCTTTCGTCTCGCGCCGGACCGCGGTGAGCTCGGCGGCGAGCTCGGTCGCGCCTTCTTCGAGCTCGGCCAGCTCCTTCTCTCCGCTCTCAAGGCTGAGGCCCGCCGACTCGAGCTCGGCGAACCGCTCGCGCGCCCGCTCGAGGTACGACAGGATCTCGGTCTCGTCGTCTCCGTACTTCCTCCTGAGGCGAGCGATCTGATCGAGGCGATCTCTGGTCGTCGCGAGGGCCCCGGGATCGTCCTCGACCACGCGCCCGGCGAGATCCTCGGCCACGTCCTCGATCTCGACCGCGGCGGACTTGAGCCGGGTGACCTGATCCGCCAGGCCGGGATCGAAGTCGACGAGCCCTCTGAGGATCGAAACCGCCTCGGACACCCGCTCGACCGCGCCGCCCTCGCCCTTGGTCGCATCCGTAGCCGCGGAGAGACCTTCACCCAGAGCCTCGACGTGTTCGAGCCGGCGTGCGTCTGAATTCAGCTGCGCCGATTCACCCGGGACGAGCTCGGCGGATTCGATCTCTTTGATCTCGAACCCGAGGATGTCGAGCTCCCGGCGCCGCTCGCGCTCGCCGGCTTTCAGCTCGTCGAGGCGACGGCGCGTGCGTGCTGCGGTCCGGACCGCGGCGGCCACGGCGCGCGCCAGTGCGTAGGCCTCCTCGCCAGCGAACCGGTCGAGGATCTCGCGCTGCGCGCCCGCGGAGCCGAGGCGCTGGTGCTCGTGCTGACCCGCGATCTCGGCCAGAGCCGAGCCCACCTCGCCGAGGAGCGCGACCGTCGCGAGGCGACCGTTGATCCGCACCTTGCCGGCCCGGCCGTCGGACGACACGACCCGGGCGACGAGAACCTCGACGTCTCCCGACGCGTCCTCGTCGACCATCCCGGACGCCTTGAGGATCGCGACCGCGGGATGATCCCCGGGCAACGTGAACCGGCCCTCGGCCCGGGCCTCCTTCGAGCCCTCGCGGATCAGACCGCGATCGGCCCGGCCCCCGAGCAGCAGGGACAGCGCCGCCACGACCAGGGTCTTCCCGGCGCCCGTTTCGCCCGTGAGCGCGTTGGAACCCGGTCCCGGGGCAAGTTCGGCGTGATCTATAACCCCAAGACCATCGACCACGAGCTCGTTAAGCATGGATGAATCCTACTTTTTGCCTACGACCACAGGGCGGAGGCCCTCTGGGCACGGTAGCCGGGTGATGAGGGTGACCTCTATCCGATGGGGTGACCTCTATCTCGACGCCAGGGCTGAGTGGGACGACTCCCGTGGCCCCCGCGAATGTCAGGGGCAGTTCCGTCATCCGCACCCTCGAGCCCGAAGTCGCTAGCCGGCTCCAGCCTCTGCGCCGCGTTCTGTAAACGGGACATCTAGACGAGAAAAACCTTGCCCTGGGCCAGTTTCTAGCGTACTATCGAACGTATGTTCGCCATAAGTGAGGCCATGACAGGCACAAGAGCAAAAGCACTTCTGGGACCAGTGCCACCACTCCTGGAGCTCAGCGCCATCGAGGCTCAGAGGTACGAGGCCCACCGGGCGAGGACCCTCAGGCGCCTCGATCTCGAGGACCGCATCACGAAGCAGCAGGCCGAGGTCAATGCCGGTACCGCACATCTCGTGGAGCTCCTGAACGAACATCTGGCCGAAGATTTCTGGAAAGACCATGACGGGCTCACCTCCCCGGCTACGTTCCTCACCTGGAAGCTGGGACAGACCCCGGCTGAAGCCGCCCGCATCCTCGAGGTCGCCACCAAGCTGGGGGACTTCTCTGTCATCAAAGAGTCCTTCGCCGGCGGCGAGCTGTCGCTTTCCCAGGTCAGGATCCTCGTAGGGGTTGCCGAGCCGGAGACCGAAGGAGAGCTCGTCGAACTCGCCCGCAACCTCTCGGGCGCACAGCTCGCCCGCTTCGCGGGCCACTACCGGAGCGCGCTCCGCCTCCAGCAGGACACCGCCCACAGGGAGCGATTTCTCTCGACGAGACATAACGACGACGGTTCCTGGACCATCTCTGGGTGCCTGGCATCCGAGCACGGCGCTCTCATCGACAAGGCGCTCGATCAGGCCATGGACGAGATGCGAAAAGACGGAGCCGAACTAGACGAGGACGCCCACGATCCGTGGGCTGCCCAGAAGGCCGATGCGTTCGTGTCTACCTTCGAGTCCTATCTCTGTGGCGGTAGCGGGGAACGTAAGCCCCACGAGCGCAACACGGTCGTGATCCACGCCGATCTCGAGACTCTCGCCACCGGGGAGGGACTAGGCAAGATCGAAGGCGGCGGCATCACCCCGGGAGGAACCATCGAGCGGCTCGTCTGCGGTGGGGCATCGATCATCGAGATGCTCCACAAGGACGGCAACATCGTCCACGTCGATAAGAAGAGGAGGCTCCCGAACGTCCCGATGAGACGGGCGCTGCAGGCCCGTGACCAGTGCTGCATCTTCCCGGGGTGCCACCGAACCGCCCGTCTCCAGGCGCATCACACCAAGTGGTACTCGAGGAACGGCGACACCGTGTTCGACAACCTCGGGCTCTGCTGCTGGGCGCATCACCGCCTCGTCCACGAGGGCAAGGTGACGATCGAGAAGACCGACTCGGGCCTCCTGTTCCGGGACTCGCATGGGAAGGTCATCGCAAAGGAACCACTCAAGGCCACCGGGCCGAACGTCGCCGAGCTCAACCGGGCCCGCGGGATCGAGGTCAGCGCCGAGACCTGTCTTCCCGGCTGGGGTGGTGAGCCCGGGGACCTCAAATACGTGGCCGACATCTACCTCATCAACCGCCACGTGAGCCTCAAGGAGGCCGGCAAGGTGCCGCCCGACGGCCCGGACCCGTAGGTCCGCTACTCGTTCCCGTCGTCAATCAAGCGATGCCCCCTAGTACCATGCCGCGATGAAAGTCTTGGTTTCCGAACGGCTCTCCGGCGCGGGTCTCGAGCGGATGCGCGAGCACGTCGAGGTCGACGAGCGCCTGGGGATGACCCCCGATGAGCTCCGTGACGCGATCGGGGGATACGACGCGCTGATCGTGCGGTCGGCCACGCAGGTCGACGCGGGCGTCCTCGAGCGCGGGGAGAACCTCAAGGTCGTTGGGCGGGCCGGCATCGGGCTCGACAACGTCGATGTCGAAACCGCGACCAGGATGGGGATCCTCGTCGTCAACGCCCCGCAGTCCAACATCCTGTCGGCGGCGGAGCACACGATGGCCCTGCTCCTCGCTCAGGCTCGGAACATCCCGCAGGCTCATGCGGCGTTGACCGCTGGGTCCTGGGAACGTGAGAAGTGGGCCGGGGTCGAGCTCCACGGCAAGACCCTCGGGATCGTCGGGCTGGGCAAGGTCGGCACCCTCGTCGCGCAGCGCGCCAGCGCCTTCGGGATGAGGCTCGTGGCGTACGACCCTTTCGTTTCCTCGGCACGTGCCTCCCAGATGGGGGTGGTCATGCTCGAGGATGTGGCCGAGGTCTGCCGACGATCGGATTTCCTGACTATTCATCTCCCGCGGACCGCGGAGACCATGGGGATCGTCGGTGCCAAGGAGTTGGCCGGCGCTCAACCGGGGATTCGCATCGTCAACACCGCCCGCGGTGGGCTGATCGACGAGGATGCGCTAATCGCGGGTCTGAAAGATGGGCGCGTCGCCGGTGCTGCGATCGACGTGTTCGAGACCGAGCCGGTGACGGACCATCCGCTGTTCGGGGTGCCCGGGGTCGTCGTGACTCCGCACCTCGGCGCGAGCACGCAGGAGGCGCAAGACAAGGCGGGGCTTGCGATCGCCGAGCAGGTGCTCCTCGCGCTGCGGGGCGAGTTCGTTCCCTTCGCGGTCAACCTCGACGTCGGCACCGACATCCCCGATTCCGTGCGCCCGTACCTGACGCTGGCTGAGAAGCTCGGACGCATCGCGGTCGCGCTCGCAGGTTCCGGCATCGAGGCGCTGCGGTTCGAGTACCACGGGCAGATCGCCGAGCACGACACGCGCGCGTTGACCCTCTACGGGCTCAAAGGTGCGTTCTCCAAAGTGGTGCACGAGCCGGTCACATTCGTCAATGCACCGGTCCTGGCGCGCGAACGGGGGATCTCCGTCGAGGAGTCCAAGTCGAGTCAGTCGCTCGACTATGTGAACCTTGTTGAGGTCAGGGTTCAGTGCGAGGGCGAGACCGTCTCGGTTGGGGGCGTCCTGGTCGGCAAGAAGGACACCGAACGTCTCGTGCGCGTCTTCGGCTACGAGTTCGACATGGCGTTCGCTCCGACCATGGCGTTCTTCCGCTACGAGGACCGTCCCGGCATCATCGGGATCGTCGGCACCCTCCTGGGCGAGGCGGGCGTGAACGTTGCTTCGATGGAGGTCTCACGCCAGGCCGAGGGGGGCCAGGCCCTCATGGGCCTGGCCGTGGACTCGCCGATACCTCAGGATGTACTGGATGACATCAAAGAACGAGCCCGGCTAGAGGACGCCAGGCTCGTGATCATGACGGAATAGGGAGGGTCTATGCCGATCCAAGCGGTCGACGTGGTCTGGATGAACGGTGAACTGGTCGCGTGGGAGAAGGCCACCGTTCACGTACTCACCCACGCCCTCCACTACGGCACCGGGGTGTTCGAAGGCATCCGTTGCTACGAGACGCCCGAGGGCCCTGCGGTGTTCCGGCTGCAGGATCACATGAAGCGGTTGGAGAACTCGGGACGCATCTTCATGATGGAGCTTCCCTACACAGTCGATGAGCTGATCGCCGCGACCCACGAAACGATCAAGGCGAACGGGCTACGGAGCTGCTACGTGCGCCCGATCGCGTTCCGCGGCTACGGGGAAATCGGCGTGAACCCGGAGGCCAACCCGATAGACGTCGCGATAGCGGTGTGGCCCTGGGGCGCGTACCTCGGCGACGATGCTCTCAAGGACGGTGTGCGGATGACGATCTCGTCGTGGCGTCGTCACGATCCAAACATCATCCCTCCGGCGGCCAAAGTCACCGGCGCGTACATCAACTCGGTCGCCGCCAAGCAGGAAGCGGTCCACAAGGGCTTCGACGAGGCGATCATGCTCAACACGCAGGGGTACGTCGCCGAGGCGACCGGCGAGAACATCTTCGTGGTTAAGGACGGTGAGATCACCACCCCCGGACTATCTTCCGGTGCGCTCAGCGGCATCACCCGCGACTCGGTGATGAAGCTGGCCGCGGACCTCGGGAATCCGGTGAAGGAAACGATGATCTCTCGGTCCGACCTCTACACGGCCGACGAGATGTTCTGCTGCGGTACCGCGGCGGAGGTCACGCCCATCCGCGAGATCGACGGTCGCATCATCGGGCCTCCCGGGCCGGTGACCCTCGAGATCCAGCAGAAGTTCTTCGACGTGGTCAAGGGAGTGGACGAGAAGTACGCCCACTGGCTCGACATCGTTTCCTGAGTCGGGCGCGACGTCCTGCCTGTACCCTCCTCTGATGACCGTCAGAACCCGTATCGAGCCCGCGCCCTCGGGCTCCATCCACGTAGGGAACGCCCGCACGGCGTTGTTCTCGTGGGCTTTCGCCCGGCGCCACGGAGGGAAGTTCGTGCTCCGGATCGCCGACACGGACGCGAAGCGAGTGAACGAGGAGAACTATCAGGCGGTGCTCGAGGACTTCCGGTGGCTCGGGCTCGACTGGGACGAGGGCCCCGAGGTCGGTGGGGCACGCGGCCCCTACCGCCAGTCCGAGCGTTTCGACATCTACCGGGAGTATGCCGGCAAGCTGCTCGAAGGCGGATCCGCCTATCGCTGCTATTTGACCGACGAAGAGATCGATGCCGAGCGCAAGAGCGCAGATTCCGCCAAACGGCCGCCGAACTTCCGCAGCACCGAGGCGGACGAGAAGCGGTACGCGGACGAAGGCCGGCCTTTCACCGTGCGGGTGATCGTTCCCAAGCACCGCACGATCACGTTCCACGATGAGGTCCTCGGGGATATCTCGACCGATATGGGCAGGACCCCGGACTTCGTGATCATGCGGAGCAACGGCACGCCCACTTACATGCTCGCGGTGACCGTCGACGACGCGCTCATGGAGATCACCCACATTATCCGGGGCAACGACCTCATGGCATCCACGCCCCGTCAGCTCCTGATCCGGGAGGCCCTCGGGTTCGCGGAGGCACCCGTCTTCGCTCACCTGCCGATGATCGTGACCGAGGACGGCAAGCCGCTCAGCAAGAGGTGGGGCGATGTCTCCGTGCGCTCCTATCGCGAGAACGGCTACCTCGCTGATGCGCTGGTGAACTACCTCGCGCTGCTTGGGTGGTCCCTCGACGACAAGACCAACATCATCTCGAGGGATGAGCTCGTGAAGAACTTCTCGCTCGAGCGAGTGGGGAAGAACCCCGCGGCGTTCGATGTGGACAAGCTGGAGTGGGTCAACGGGCACTACATCCGGACATCGGACCCCAAGGACCTGATCGAGGCGATGGTGGAGGTGTGTGTCAGACACGGGATCCTGGCCGCCGACGGCGACGAGGGGAGGAGGATCCTGGCCGAGGTCGCTCCGCTCTTGACCGAGCGCATGAAGCGGCTCACCGAAACGCCTCCGATGGTGAGGTTCCTGTTCGAGGACGTCACCCCCGACGAGAAGGCCGCCGCAACGATCGAGGGCCAGGGCGATTATCTGGCTGCGGTCGCCGGGACACTGGAAGGTGTGGATCCGTGGACCGCCGCCGCGATCGAAGCGGCCTTGCGGGCTCTCTCCGAGGAGAGGGAGCTGAAGCCCAAGAAGGCGTTCCAACCGATCCGCGCGGTTGTGACCGGAACACTCGTGTCGCCTCCGTTGTTTGAATCTCTCGAGATACTTGGCAAGGAGCGGACGCTCGAGAGGATCCGTAGGGCCGCCTGAGGGGGCTGGTATTCTCACCAACTGCCAGTTTCACAACAGCGGGCCGCCTCGGCGGGACGCAGAGCAAAACGGCATTGGGGCGTGGGGTAACCTGGCAGCCCGGCGGTTTCTGGTACCGCTAGTCCTGGTTCGAATCCAGGCGCCCCAGCTTCGGGCTCAGCCCGGAAACCAGCACCACAACAAGGCCCGGTAGTCTAGTTGGCCAAGGACGTCGCCCTCTCAAGGCGAAGATCACGGGTTCGAATCCCGTCCGGGCTACGAAATACCCGAGCACGGGTTTAAGCAGTACCACGAGCACGCCAGCAAGGGCGCACGGATACAGAAGCGGGCCGCCTCGGCGGGGCGCAAAGGAGAATCTGATGAACAAGACGATCGATCTGGTCGAGCGAACGCACCTCCGGGATGACCTGCCCGACTTCCGGCAGGGGGACACCGTGCGCGTCCACGTCCGCGTGGTCGAGGGTGAGCGCGAGCGCGTCCAGGTCTTCGAAGGGATCGTCATCCGCCGCCGTGGGAGCAAACTGTCGGAGACCTTCACGGTCCGCAAGATCTCGTTCGGTGTGGGCGTGGAGCGGACGTTCCCGGTTCACTCGCCGATGATCTCGAAGATCGAGGTCGCGGCGCACGGACAGGTCCGCCGGGCCAAGCTCTACTACCTGCGATCGAGGATCGGCAAGAAGGCGACCAAGATCAAAGAGCGGCGCCAGGCGTAGTGGAGGACGTGGAGACGTCCGGCACCGGTACC
>JBKJZQ010000178.1:0-4303 GCA_046715095.1 Actinomycetota bacterium
CCTCAGCACCGTGGCCATCGCTCCCTTCCCCGCGTCGAACGGCGTGGGCGACCTCGGACACGAGCTGGCCTACCTGCAGCGGCACGGCGGCATCCGCGGCATCCGGCTGGCGCTGGGCACGGAGCCGTTCGCCGGCGGTCTCGGCGGTCTACTTCAGTAAGGAGACCATCACCGTTACAACGAGCCCGGGGTCAGGTCGCCTGCTTGAGTACTTCGTCGAGGACGGCCGTCAAGAGGTCGACGTGCTCGCCGGTGATCACGAGCGGCGGACGGATCTTGAGGACGTGGTCGTGAGGACCTGTGGTTCCGATCAGGACGACCCGGTCCCGCATCCCGTTGATCACCCGGGCGGCGAGGGCAGCGTCCGGGGCCCGGGTCTCGGCGTCCTTGACCAGAGCGACCCCGATCACGAGCCCCCGGCCGCGCACCTCTCCGATCGACGGATGCCGGTCGCCGAGCGCCCGCAGTCCGTCGATCAACTCCGTACCCGTGGCCGCAACGCGCGCTGGGATCCCGTCGCTCTCGATCACGTCCAGGACCGCGAGCCCCGCCGCGCAGGCAACCGGGTTACCTCCGAAGGTGCTAAAGAAGTCCATCGTCTCGGCGAAGCGATCGACTATCTCGTGGGTGGTGATCACCGCGGCGACGGGATGGCCGTTGCCCATCGGTTTGCCGAGCGTGACCAAATCTGGAACGACATCCTCGCCGAAAACCTCGAAACCCCACAGGTGATCCCCCAGACGTCCGAACCCGGTCTGCACCTCATCCGCCACGAACAGTCCACCCGCGGCGCGGATCCGGCGCACCAGCTCCTGCCCGTATTCAGGTGGCGGGGCGAAGATCCCGTCGCTCGTGAAGCCCGAGTCGAGATAGAGAGCGGCGGGCTTCAGGTCTCGTTCGGCCAAGGCCGCCACCGCTCCGTCGAGATGAGCCGCGTACCGCTCGGCCCAGGAGAGATCGTCGCGGCGGTAGATGCCCGCGTAGCCGTCGGGGGCCGGGATCGTTTCGACCGCGAGAGGCTTGTGGCCGTGCGCCCAGTGTTCCGGCGACAGATCCGCCACCGCGGTCGTAACCCCGTGGTACGCGTAGGCGGTTACGATCCCTCCGTCGTTCCCGGTCGCCGCGCGCGCTAGTTGCCAGGCGAGATCGTTAGCCTCGCTGCCGGAGTTGACGAACATGCAGACATCGAGGCCCGCCGGCAACGTGGCACAGAGGCGCTCGGCGAGCTCCAGCGAGTTCTCGTGCAGGTACCGGAGGTTGGTGTTGAGCGCACGAGACTGCGTTGCGATCGCCTCGGTGACGTGTGGATGACCGTGCCCGACGACCGGGACGTTGTTATAGGCGTCGAGGTATCTCGCTCCATCGGCATCGAACAGCCACGGCCCCTCCCCCCGAACGAGATGGAGGGGACGGTCGTAAGACAGAGGAGACATCGCCGAGCCGAGGACCCGCCGTCGCTCGCGTAGGGCGTCGATGGAAACGCCCGCACCGGAACGGCCGGACGGGCCTATCCGGCGCGCGAGATCCTCGTACCCACCGGCATCGAGCCACGCCAGGAGCAGGGCGGCCTCTTCAACGGAACCCATGATGTAGGGCTCGTTCTCGGGAAAGGACAACACTCGCCACGACGCCACCGTGATGAGCGCAACGAGGCGTGCGGCCAGGAGTTCCGGCAGCACCATCAGCTCGGCGTCTTCGAGTGGAGTAACCGAGGAATAGCCGCCGACCACGGCCTCGGCGGCAGCGAGGGGATCGTTGCGGCCGAACATGACCGATGACATCGCGGTCGACAGATCGCACATGAGCGTCGTGTGCGTGAGGTCGCCGAAGTCGAGGATGGCGGAGACCTTGTCGCCCGGTCCCAGGAGCGTGTTGTCGAACGTGAAATCGTTATGGATCGTCTGCGCCCGGAGCGAGCCGATCACCGGCGTCACTAGGTCGTCGAACCGGTCGAGGGCCCTCGTCACCAACGCTCGCCGTGCATCGTCGGTGACGTGATCGACCAGCGGACGAAGATCGGCTGCCAGTCTCTCGTCCCACAACAGGTGACGGCCGGCCGCCGGATGGAAGAATCCCCTGAGTGCGCGGCCGAGGCGCGCGAGCGTGACCCCGAAGTCGGAGACCGCACGTAGGTCGACCTCGGCCGCCGGGGCGTGACGACCATGGAGGAACGAGAACAACCGGATGAGGTGGGTGGCCCCGTCGTCACCGGGAACCCGTTCCCAGTAGCTCCCCGACCCCGTTCGAAGCGGCTCCATGACCGGCAGGTCTGGGTCGGTCCGCGTGATGTGGAGCAGAGCGTCGGTCTCGTAGGCGACTCCGGCGTCATCCTCGGCGACGTTGGAGAGCTTCAGGAGGAACCGCCCGCGCGCTCCGGCATCCAGCTTGAAGTTCTGGTCCCGCTCGCTTCCCAGTGGCGAGGCGGTTCCAGAGATGTCGAAGATCCTGAGCGCGAGATCCTCGGCCTGGGCGATCGTGAAGCTTGGTGGGGCGGAGGTGAGAACGCCGGGTCGCTCGGACATCGGCACATCTTCCTCTATTAGTTCTTGGTGAGCCTTCCGATGCGAACGTTCACTCCGAGCACGACGAGTGGCCACAGCAAGACCGCGAGCAGCGCCGAGATGATGCTTTCAAGGTCGTTGAGGCCATCGAAGTACCCGTTTGAATTAGCGACGAGAAGTCCGATTACCACGTAGATGATGACGAGCAATCTTCTCACCATGCGTAAACACTCCTTGTTAGGTTGGCTCCCACAGCTTGTTACCCCAAAATCCCCGCAGCAACACACCCGTTACGGTCTACTCGAGGTCGCTCGCCTCGCGACGCCCAAACTCCAGGTTGAACCGAGGCGTTGTGCGCCCGAGTGATCTCATCGGCTGACCCTTGTCCCCGGCCAGCCCAAGGGCCGTGATGCTCACCGCCAGCACCGCGAGACCGATCCACTGGGACGCGCTCAACGGGTTTCCGAACAGCGCGAAGCCGAGGATCACCGCGGTCAACGGGAACGAAAGTTCGGCCAGGGTCGCGGTTGATGCGGGGGTCTGCCTCAGCCCCCGGTAGTAGATCGACACCGCCAACAGCCCGGGGACCAAGGCCAGGGCGACGAGCGTCGGCGCTTGGGCCGTCGTCGCCTGGAGGATCGCCCCGTCCGATCCCAGCCACAGGAGCAGCACAGTGGCCATCGGTAGTCCGACCACGAAACGAAGGGCGGTCTGCGTCATGTACGGGACGGTCGTCAAGAGCTGACGGCCGAGAACGGTGCCGAGACCCCAGAGGGTGGCCGCGCCGATCGACAGCAATGCGGGGGTTGCCGAGCGCAAGGTGAACTCGGACGGCGCCGGGGCCGACAGGAGATAGGCACCCGCCATGGCGGGAACCGCGTAGATCCAGAAGCGTGCTTTCAATCGCTCACCGAGGATGATCCGAGCCCCTGCGATGACGATCAACGGCTGGATCTTCTGAAGGAGCACTACCGTGGTCGGTTCGCCGTAGCTGAAAGCCTCGGTGAATAGAACGGTCGCCAGGACCGACGAACCGGCCCCCACCAGGACGATCGCGACCCAGTCCCTCCAGTTGAGCCTCCTCAGGGCCGCCGTGTTCCTGAAAAGGATTGGGAGGCAGACGGCGGCGAGGATGAGGTGCTCCCAGAAGACGACCTCGGTAGCGGCGAGTTCCTGTGCCGGCCCGCGCCGGAAGATCAGATCGGTAGCCCACAGGGATGCTCCAAGCGCGACGAGCAAGGTCCCTCGTCGAACCTCGGAAAGCTGTCTCGGACCGATCATGGATGTGAGCCTAGATGGTGATTCAGGTCACCAGAGCACAGATTCCTAGACTAGTCGTCGACGGCGGCAACACGGCGGGCGGAGCCACCACCCGCTGCTGACTCATCCCATCCGCTCCCGCATTTCCCGGGACGCTTCTGCCGGGGTCAGTCCAACGCGGCGGCGTTGACCTCTGCCAGGCCTATCGAGCAGCCGAACCAAAGTGGGAGCCGGCGCAGTGTTCGGAACACGAAGGGCAGTGGTCGTGTGCTTTCCGGGCGGGTCATACTTAGACGCCTAACAGCGACTCGCGCGGGTCGGCAAACGAGAGGGAGGGACGATGCCGCTCTATCTATCGAGGTTCAGCTACACGCCGGAGACTTGGGCCAGGCTGATCGGCAACCCAGAGGACCGTCGAAAGGCCGCTCAGTCGTACATCGAGTCGGTCGGTGGGAAGCTCCACGGGTTCTGGTACGCCTTCGGCACACACGACGGCTACACCCTCTGGGAGGCCCCCGACAACGTGTCCATGGCCGCGGTTG
>JBKJZQ010000179.1:0-3895 GCA_046715095.1 Actinomycetota bacterium
GAGACCGGTGGGGCTCACGACCCGTTCGGGATGGGAGTAGATGTTGAATCGCTCGCCCCGGAGGAAGCCGATCAGCGTGAGCCCGAACCTTTGCGCGGCCTCGACCGCGAGGCTCGAGGGGGCCGAAGCTGGCGCGCCCGGACACGGCGATGATCGAGCGCGTTGTGGCGTCCGACGTCCTCTCGCACCAGGTCCGCGGTTCCGTCGTGACGGAAGATCCCCGCCGCATGCAAACCGCCGGTGGCCTCGAAGAGGCTCTGCGACGAGCGCAGAGTCTCCGGCAGGGCCGATATTACCGAATCCGAGACCCGCAGATCGCTCTCCACCGGGCGGCACATACCTTCCAGCTGATCGAGGGACGCCTTCCCGCAGATCCCGCAGCTCGACGTCATGAAGAAGTTCCGCCGGAGCGAAGAGGACTCGAAATCGTTCCGGGTCCGGACGGTGACGACGTTGAACTGTGAGAGATCGCCGTCCGGGTCGGGATCGCGAGGCTCGGCCGGGGGCCTCGAACCAACATCGCAGTAGCTGACGCGGGTGACGTCCCCCGGCGCGATCAGACCCTCGTTGTAGAGGAACCCGGTCGCCAGCTCGAAATCGTGGCCCGGGGTTCGCATCGTGACGGCGACCTGTACCGGCTCCTGAGACATCCCTCCGGCCCGGATCTCCATCGGCTCTTCCCCGGCAAGCCGGTCCCTGCGCTCCGACTTAGCCCCGGCCGACACCGCGACGATGTTGGCGCGTACGACGCTTCGACCCGGCATGCCTTCATTATCTCCCCTCCCGTTCCCCGCCTCCTCCTGTCGTGCCTTAGTCTCGTTCGGACTTCAACCATGCGAGCGGGAGGTAAGGATGGTCGAGCGAGACACCGAAAGGACGATCGAGGCGCTGCTCGAGGAGGGCCGCACGTTCCAGCCTTCGGAGGACTTCGCCGCGCAGGCGAACGTCCGCGACGTCTCCGTCTACGAGGCCGCCGCCAAGGATCCCGACGGATGGTGGGCGTCGCAGGCGGAACGCCTCCATTGGTTCAAGCCGTGGGACGAGGTGCTCCGGTGGGACCCACCCCATCACCAGTGGTTCGTCGGCGGGAAGCTGAACGCCTCGTACAACTGCCTCGATCGCCATCTCGAGAAGAACGGCGAACGCGTTGCCTACTACTGGATAGGCGAGCCGGGCGACCAGCGCACGATCACTTACGCAGAACTCCACCGAGACGTCAGCCAATTCGCGAATGCGCTCAAGGGACTCGGGGTGAAGAAGGGCGACCGCGTCGCCATCTACCTACCGATGATCCCCGAACTACCCGCCGCGATGCTGGCGTGTGCCCGCATCGGTGCCGCGCACTCCGTGGTGTTCGCCGGGTTCTCCGCCGACTCGCTCAAGGACCGCATCAACGACGCTGAGTGCAAGGTCCTGATCACCGCAGACGGCAGTTACCGGCGCGGTCCGCTCGTCCCTCTGAAGGAGAGCGCCGACGAGGCCGTGAAGGGCTGCCCCTCGATCGAGAGCGTCGTCGTCGTGCAGAGAACGGCTGAGGACATCGGATGGGACGACGGGCGAGACCACTGGTACCACGAGCTGATCCGCGAGGAATCGATCGAATGCCCCGCCGAAGAGATGGACGCAGAGGACATGCTCTACATCCTGTACACGTCGGGAACGACCGGGAAACCCAAGGGGATAGTCCACACGACCGGGGGCTACATGACAGGGGTCTCCTCGACCCACAACCTCGTGTTCGATCTGAAGCCCGAGACGGATGTCTACTGGTGCGCGGCAGATATCGGCTGGGTCACCGGCCACAGCTACATCGTCTACGGCCCCCTCGCGAACGGAGCGACCTCGGTGATGTACGAGGGAGCCCCCGACCACCCCGACAAGGATCGCTGGTGGCAGATCATCGATGAGTACAACGTCTCGATCCTGTACACCGCCCCGACCGCGATCCGGACCTTCATGAAGTGGGGCACGGAATTTCCGGCCAAACACGACCTATCGTCCCTGAGGCTCCTCGGGAGCGTCGGTGAACCGATCAACCCGGAGGCGTGGATCTGGTACCAGCAGTTCATCGGCTCCGGCAAGACCCCGGTGGTCGATACCTGGTGGCAGACCGAAACCGGAGCGATCGCGATCACGCCCCTACCCGGCGTCACCACCCTGAAGCCGGGGTCGGCGACGCAACCCTTCCCCGGTGTGTTCGCCGACGTCGTCGACGAGAAGGGCGAGCCGGTAGGCAAGGGCGGCGGCGGCTACCTCGTTCTCAAGCGGCCGATACCGTCGATGTTCCGCACGATCTTCAAAGACGACGAACGCTACGTGAAGACGTACTTCGAGAAGTACGGGAACGAAACGTACTTCGCGGGCGACGGCGCCAAGCTCGACGAAGACGGGTACTACTGGTTGCTCGGCAGGGTCGACGACGTCATGAACGTCAGCGGGCACCGGATATCGACATACGAGGTCGAGAGCGCGCTCGTGGATCATCCGGGGGTGGCCGAGGCCGCGGTGGTCGGACGGAAACATCCCAAAGAGGGCGAGACGATCGTGGCGTTCGTGACCCCGAAGGGGAACGTCACCGGCGACGAGGCCTTGATGGGCGAACTGAGAGAGCACGTCGGGAAGGTGATCGGGAAGATCGCGCGCCCGCAATCGATCGTGTTCACCGACGACCTTCCCAAGACGCGCTCCGGGAAGATCATGCGCAGGCTTCTGAGGGACGTCGCCGAGGGGCGAGGCCTGGGCGACGTCACGACCCTTCAGAATGCGACGATCCTGGATGAGATCCGCGCGAAATCAGAATCACAGAAAGCGGGCGAACAGTAGCTTCCGGCACGGATCGACATACACGGACGAGAAGGGAGAACGGATGTCGATGACATTGGAGAGCCGGATCGAAGAGGAGGCTCCGCTCGGGAGGCGGCTCCTTGCCGAGTTCGTCGGTGCCGCGTTGCTCGTCGCGATCGGGGCCGGCGCCGTAACGGTCTTCCTCCTGGGGCCACTGCGGGAGCAGGCAGCCAGGATGGCAGACATCGCTCAGGGGCTGAATCCCGAGCAGGTGCAGCAGCTCGAGGCGGACCCGGTGATCCAATCTCTGCTGCGGGGCGGCTCCGGCGATCTCTTGCCCATCGCTCTCGCGTTCGCCCTCGTCCTCGCGGTGATCGTGTACGCGTTCGGAGGCGTCTCCGGGGGGCACTTCAACCCGGCCGTCACGTTCGCCCTGGCCGCCGTAAGGCGGTTCTCCTGGGGCGAGGTCGGTCCCTACTGGGTCGCTCAGATCGCAGGAGGGGTCTTTGGGGCGCTCCTCATCGCGGGGGTCTACGGACAAGACGGCGCCGCGTTTGCCGGCACGGACATCCTGTTAGGGGCAACGACGATCGCCGGCGGTGTGAGTCAGTGGCAAGCGTTGCTCGCCGAGGCCCTTGTGACGTTCGTGCTCGTTACCGCGATCATGGCGGTCGCGGTCGACCCGCGCTCCCCCAAGGTGGTTTCCGGGCTCGTTATCGGACTCGCCCTCGGGGCGGGGATCCTGATGGTCGGACCGGCCACCGGCGCTTCTGCCAACTTCGCACGGAGCCTCGGCCCGCTGGTGGCGTCGCTCTTGTACGAGACCGGTGATCTTCCCTGGGGAGACCTGTGGATCTATGCGGTCGGCCCCCTGGTCGGAGCCGCGGCCGCGGCGTTCACTTACGAGAGCGTGGCCGGGCTCGAACGCGTATCGCCGGCTCCACGACCGGGCGCAGCTACGGGCTCGGACGACGATGCAACCGAGGTCGAGGCCGTCATCGTCGAGGAAGCCACGGCGGGCGGCGACCCGGACGACCGTTTCAAGCGTTGACTCTGGGCACGGCGAGGTTCCCGGTCGAGTTGCCGGTCGAGAAGAAGGGTGATCACTGGT
>JBKJZQ010000180.1:0-4111 GCA_046715095.1 Actinomycetota bacterium
GATCGGAGCGGCGAAGGGCTAAGGGAACACGCTGGCAGCGGGGCTACTAGCGGGCTAGTATCACTGTTCGGCCTAGTAAACCAGCAGGCATTCAAAGTAGAGGTCTCGATGGCAGCTAGGCGAAAGAACACGTTGGGCGAGGTCCTCGGGCCGCTCGAGAGCGAGATCATGGAAGTGGTCTGGGACTCGGCAGAGGTCACGGTCCGGGACGTCCACCGGGCGCTCAACAAGCGCAAGCCGACCGCCTACACGACCGTGATGACGACGCTCGGCCGCCTGGCAGACAAGGGGCTCCTAAAGCGGGAAAAGGCCCAGCCCGCCCACATATACACCGCGCGGATCTCCAGGGAGCAGTACGCTAAGGCCACGGTCAAGTCGGTGGTGGACTGGCTCGTCAGCCACTTCCCCGACCCGGCCGTTTCGTACTTCATAGACAGGGTCGAGAAAGAAGACCACGATGTGCTCGATCGCCTGCGGGACGCGATCGAGCAGAGGAAGTCCGGGGGCGACGCGGCAGGGTAGCCGCCCAGCACTTGGGGAGAAGTACCGGGTGACATTAGCTGCTCCCACGATCCTTACATTCGAAACAGGTTCGACCTGGATCCTGATCCTGGTCGTTTCCTTGGTAACGCTCCCCGCAACCCTCTTTCTCCGTCGTTTGATCGGACGACCCGGCGGGATCGCGTCGGGTGTCCTGCTCTCGTTGCCCCTTCTGCTGCCGCTCGTCGTGGCGGTGGTCTTCCAGGGATCGTTGCTTCCCGAACTGGCCGTTCTCCATCCTGCTCGAGAGGTCTTCGCGACCGGATCGAATGAGCTCCTTCACCTCCTGTACTTCTTCGACGGCGGGCGAGTCACTCCGTACGTCGCGTTCGGTAGCCCGGGCCCGTGGCTCATGCTCGTTGGGCTATCGGTCAGCTCGTTCATGCTTCTCCGGCGCGCTCTAGGGACGTTCCTCGTCCACCGCTTGATCCGGCGCTGCGAAGTTCCGCAGGGATGGGATGCCACGCGCCTCACCGCGATCGTCCAGAGGCTGGTGCAGATCGCCGGCCTGAAGCGAGCGCCCGAGGTTCTCCTACTTCCCGCGGGCGTCTCCGGTGCCTTCGCGGTCGGGATGCGCAGGGCGCGCATCCTGATCTCGGCGAACCTCCTGGACTCTCTCGACCAGGACGAGCTTGAAGCGATCATCGCCCACGAGATAGCTCACATCCAGGCGCGCGACATCCCCGTCCTGTTCACCTCGGGTCTGCTCAGGGACATGGTTGCGTGGAATCCGTTCGCTCACGTCGCCTTCAGGAAGCTCCGTCAGGATCGGGAGTTCGAAGCCGACCGGCGAGCCGCGACTATGACCGGAAAGCCGCTGGCGGTGGCGTCGGGGCTGCTCAAGATGTGCGGGTTGGTGGGCCGGCGGAGACATGGCCGTCAGGCGGCTCTCGCGTTCTTCCGCCCGGGAGGTCGTGTTGCCCGCAGGGTGACCCGTCTGCTGGCGGTCGCCGACGGGCGCATAGCGATGGCCCGGGAATCGCCACTTCCGTATCTGCTCGCCGCCCTTCTGGTCGCCGTCCTCGGCCTGCAGGCGGGAGCCAAGATCGCCAACGACACCACCGGGTTCGCCATCTCGTGGGGCACGATGGACTCCTCGGAGGACATCTACGCCCCGAAACCTCACGGGGGGGCCACCGGGCTCGTACCCGACAGGACCCAACGAGCGGAGCTCGAGTCCCCACAGCGCACCCTCAGCGCCAAGAAGGCCTCCTCGGTGCGGGAGAGCGACGTCGATGCGTGGCTGAAGGAGATGGGCCGCTGGGCGGCCCACCAGGGCACTCGAGGGTCCCAGAGAGTTCAGGGAGCCCGGGGAGCCCGGGCCATTTCGCCGGTGACGGTCGCCTGGGAGGCCCGCCAGGACTGGGAGGTCATTCCGCTCCGTTGCCCGGTGGGCTCGATCTGCATCTACCGCGTCGACAAGCAGGGCCCGTAGTCCCAGATCACCGTGGTCGCCCGAAGTTGCTCGGTCGGGCTACCCTTGGGGTAGAGAGCCAACCTTCCACGAAGACCCCTGTTATGAGAGAGGTGCCGAAGTGACCGCTGTGCTCGTTGTCATCCACGTCCTGGCGTCGCTGCTGCTGATCCTGTTCATCCTGCTCCACGCCGGTCGCGGCGGGGGAGTCTCGGAGATGTTCGGTGGCGGCATGCAGACACAAGCCATGGGTTCAACCGTCATGGAGAGGAACCTCGATCGCATCACGGTGATCACGGCGATCGTGTTCAGCGGGACGACGATCCTTCTAGCGTTCCGCCTCCAATAGGCCCCAAGACAGAACGTACGGTTCCGGTGCGGCGGATGTCCGGATCTCGGCTGGTAACTCTCCTCCTTGTGGTGGTGCTCCTCGGCGCGTCGTGCACCGGCGACGACGCCGAGGAAGTAGCCGGCCCCGAGGCGACCGCCGGAGGAACGACCACCCCCGGATCGCCAGAGCCATCGTCCGACGTCCCGCTGGCGACGGAGTCTCCCGTGTTCGCCGAGGACGACGCCGTCGTACGGATCGCGATCCCGGAGCCGGCAACTCTCGACCCGATGCGGGTCGGAGACCCCGGGTCGGTCTTGATCGTCCGGCAACTGTTCGAAGGCTTGACCAAGTGGGATCCGGTCGCCGAAGAGGTGGTGCCCGCGGCCGCGGATGCCTGGTCCGCCGAGAAGAACGGGCGACGCTGGATCTTCGAATTGAGGCGCGGGATGACCTTTCACGACGGCAAGTCCGTCACCGCGAAGGACTTCAAGTTCGCTTTCGACCGCATCGCGCGGCGCAAGAACGCCTCCGACATCGCCTACACCCTGGAGCGCGTCAAGGGCTTCCTCGAGGCCAACCAGCTCGGCGAGGCCAAGGGGCTCAAAGGCGTCAAGGTCAAGGACGACTACACGCTTTTGATCGATCTCGACGAACCCTTCTATGACTTCCCCGCGGTCCTGACGCACCCGGGCCTCGTGCCGGTGCAAGAAAAGGCCGTCGAGAACGTCGACAAGTTCCTCGCCTTCCCGGTCGGCAACGGTCCCTTCCAGATGGCGCGGGCGTGGGGGCCCGGGGCGGAGGTTGCCCTCAAACCCTTCGACGGAGCGATCGAGACCCCGCAGGTCGATGGGCTCAGGTTCATCCCGTTCTCCGATGCGGCCGAGTCGTGGCTGTTGTTCCGGGACAACGAGATCGACATCTCCGAGGTCCCCGTGGGGCAGTTCGATGCTGCGGAAGAGGAGTTCGGTGATCAGGGTTACAGGCCGTTCCTCGCCGGCTATTACTACGGCTTCAACCTCGACGCTGGTGCCTTACGCGACAAGCGTCTGCGAAAGGCGATGAACCTCGCCATCGACCGGGACGAGATCTCGGGAGACATCTACAGCGGGAGCCTCCTACCGCCGAGAGGGATCGTGCCCGAGGGCATGCCCGGATTCGATGACGACATCTGCGAGGAGCTCTGCGACTTCGACCCCGACAAGGCCCGCGAGCTGGTACGGAAACTGCCGCACAAGAAGCGCTCGATCCAGCTCGACTTCACCCAGGGCGAGCCGCACGGGGCCGTGGCCAAGGAGGTCAAGAATAATCTCGAGGACGCCGGCTTCGAGGTCAAGATCAAGGGCTATCCCTTCGAGACCTACCTCAAGAGGCTCCGGCGGGGCGACCACCGTTTCTTCCGCTTCGGCTGGATCGCCGAGTTCCCGGTACCCGACGTCTTCCTCTCGTCGCTGTTCGGGGGGGGTGCACTCGACAACCAGACCGCGTTCCGAGATAAGAAGGTCGACGCGCTCCTGCGTGATGCCCGCGCGGAGGAGTCTCCGGCCAAGCGTCTGAAGCTCTATCTCAAGGCGGAGGAACGGATCATGTCGAGGACCCCGGTCGTGCCGATCGGTTCCTTCGTGATCCACTGGGTCGCCCAGCCCCAGGTCGAGGGACTCGAGTTCGACGTCATGGGCGGATTCGACGCCGTAAGCATCTCGTTGGAGGAGTAGGACGGCATCTCGGGGAGGCAGATGCGACTCGCTATAATGCCCCCCAAGGCCCTTCTCCGGAGGAACCCTCCGGCCAGGGCCCTTTCCACGTCGGAGTGGCGGAATTGGTAGACG
>JBKJZQ010000181.1:0-16047 GCA_046715095.1 Actinomycetota bacterium
TTGTCTACTAGTCTATGGCTGCATAACTATCCAGGACTCGGCCTTTGGATGAGGAGAGTAGTCGGGGAGAGCAAGGATCGGGCCCACCTGGGTCAGCTCGCGCCCCTTGGCGGGCCCTGAGCGGTACTGAGCGCCCCTGAACTGCCCAGCAGGGCGCGGCGTCCGTGCCCACGCAGGCGCAGGCCAGTGTTGGTTGTCGACTTATCGACAACCAACACCTTTGGGCGGACTCAGGTGGCACGAGCGATCCAGCCCCCAGTACCTTCGAAGCCCCTGACTTGTCGACATGTCGACCCACCGGGTGGGCTGGCTCGGAGGGGGTGGGCCAGGCTCTGGATCGTCATGTCCATAAGTTGCCGGTGGTTTCGTCAGTCAATAAGGGGAGAAGTCGAGTTATCTCTCTATCGATAGAGTGACGGAGTGGCGACTATTGATAAGGAGATAAGGGCCTGTAGAAGTTTATAGGCAAGAGAACAAGGGGAGAAGGGGCTTTGTTGCTCTGTAGCTTAGGCGCCGGCGAGCTGCACGATGACGCGGATCACCGCGTCCTGGAATGGAAGGAGGAACTGGAGCCCGCCGAAGAACACGAGGCCGAGGAGGATCAGGAAGCCGTACTGATCGAGGAAGTAGATGACCCGGTGATGACGAGGCGGGAGGAAGATCGTGAGGAGCCTCGAGCCGTCGAGCGGCGGGAGTGGCAGGAGGTTGAACACGGCCAGAAAGACGTTGATGGTGATGAACAGCTGAAAGAAGCGGCCGGCGGTATCAAATTGGGGGGCACCGAGGGCAACCCATAGCAAAGCGCCCCCGAACGCGAGCACGAGGTTCATCGTGGGGCCTGCCAGAGCCACGAGAGCTGCGCCGAAGCGCTGGGACCTCAGGGCCTGAGGCCTGAACTCGACCGGTTTCCCCCAGCCGAAGCCCAGCAGGACCAGCATCAGGGTCCCCAGAGGATCGAGGTGCCGGGCGGGGTTGGGGGTCAGACGCCCCATCGCACGGGGCATCCGGTCGCCCTGAAGGTCGGCGGCCAGCGCGTGAGCGAACTCGTGCATGGATATGGCCAGGACGATCGAGGCCGCGAGTAGAAGGAAAGCTACGGGATCGTCACGCAAGAGGGTGAGCACGCCCGGTATTGTATGGGCCCGGCTGTCTCCGTCCGACCGGCGGCAGTGGTCAAGGCTCAAGGTCAAGGCTCAAGTGAATATCTAAGGCTCAAGTGAAAGGTTAGTGATGCGTAAGAGGGCGTTCAGCGGGATCCAACCGACCGGAGACCCCCATCTCGGGAACTACCTCGGCGCCCTACGCAACTGGGCCGCGCGGCAGGATGAGTACGACGCGTTCTACTGCATCGTGGACCTCCACTCGCTGACGTTGCCGTGGGACCCGAAAGAGCTCGGTCGGAAGAGCATCGAGGTCGCGGCCGCCCTGTTCGCAGCCGGCATCGACCCCGCCAAGGCGGTGCTGTTCCGCCAGTCCCACGTGACGCAGCACTCGGAGCTTGCCTGGATCCTGACCTGCATCGCCCGGCTGGGGGAGCTGCGCCGGATGATCCAGTTCAAGGAGAAGTCGAGGGGCGCGAGCGCCGAGTCCACCGGCGCCGGGCTGTTCACGTATCCGGTCCTTCAGGCCGCCGACGTGCTCCTGTATCAGGCCCACGGGGTGCCGGTCGGCGATGACCAGCGTCAGCACATCGAGCTGATGAGGGACCTCGCGATCCGCTTCAACTCCCAGTTCGGGGAGACGTTCACGGTGCCGGAGGCTTGGATCCCGGAGGCGGGCGCCCGGATCATGGCGCTCGACGACCCGGCGCAGAAGATGAGCAAGTCCGCGAAGCGCCCCAATTCGGTCATCAACCTGGCCGACGAGCCGGATCTGGTCCTCAAGAAGATCAGATCGGCGGTCACGGATTCGGGGACCGACGTGATTGCGGGGGAGGACAAACCGGCCCTCACCAACCTCCTGACGATCTTTTCCCTGATCGCGGACACCCCGGTGGCCGAGCTGGAGAGGCGCTTCGCCGGCTCCGGTTACGGGGACTTCAAGAAGGCCCTGGCGGAGTCGGTCGTCGAGGGCTTGAGGCCGATCCGGGAGCGGTACCTCGAGCTGATGGGGGACCCCGGGGAGCTAATCCGGCTGCTGGCGGACGGGGCCGCCCGGGCCGAGGTGGTGGCCGAAGAGACCATGGTGCGCGTCTGGGACGTGGCGGGTCTCGGGCCCCGTCCGGGGGATTTCCGCTCCCGGTAGCGGCCTTAGGGGTAGCGTGAGCGGCGGCGGACCGGACCCCGCAAGGCGCCCGGTAGCAGGTAAGCTGGAAACAGTAGATAAGTCGACAAGTAGAGAAGGGGCCGCGTCACCCATGCCGTCCGAGGTCAAGCGCCGCGAGGTTGAGCGACAGGTTGAGCGACAGGTTGAGCGACAGGTTGAGCGATACGAGGTCAACCTGGAGGTGTTCGAGGGCCCGATCGACCTGCTCCTGCAGCTGATCACCCGCCAGCGGGTCGACATCTACGAAGTGTCCCTGTCCACGATCACCGACGAGTTCCTCGCCGCAATCGACCGCAGGGAGACGCTCGATCTCGAGTCGGCGACCGGCTTCCTGGTGGTCGCCGCTACGCTCCTGGAGCTCAAGTCGCTGAGGTTGCTTCCGGCACGGGCCGGGGATCCGGCCGAGGGCCGCCTCCTCGAGGAGCGCGACCTCCTGCTGGCCCGCCTGGTCGAGTGTGCGACGTACCGCGAGGCGGGATCGTGGGTCAACGCGGGCCTCACTTCGGGGGGCCGTTTCTTCGCCCGGACCGCCGGCCTCGAGCCGCAGTTCGTGGACCTGGCCCCCGATCTCCTGGCCACAGTGACGCTCGAGGATCTGGCTCGCCGGGCGGCCCGGGCGCTCGCTCCCAGGCCGGAGCCCGAGATCGATACGTCCCATGTGAACCCGGTCACCGCCTCGGTGAAGGATGCGATCGTCGAGCTCTGCGGGCGCCTCGAGAGCGCTCCCGCGGTTAGTTTCGACGAGCTGTGCGGCCGGATCACCGACCGGATCGAGGTCGTCGTACGGTTCCTCGCCCTGCTCGAGCTCTTCAAGGCCGGGGCGGTGGACATCGGTCAGGCCGACCGGTTCGGGGACATCGTTGCTACCTGGACGGGCGAGGTCGACGCCCAGCAGGTCGTAGATGACGCCGAGGAGTACACGGTTCAGCTGAGCGGGAGCGACCGGAAACAGCTGAGCGGGAGCGACCGGAAACAGCTGAGCGGGAGCGACCGGAAACAGATGGAGGGAGCGTGATGGTCACCCCGGAGAGGAAGATCATCGAGGCCATCCTGCTGCTGGCGGACGAGCCGGTGGCAGCCCGCCTGATAGGCGAGGTCCTCGAGCGGCCCAAGTCCGAGATCGAGGCGATCCTGGGCGGCCTGGCCGAGGACTATCGGGACGAGGACAGGGGGTTCGTGCTCCGTGAGGTCGCCGGAGGCTGGCGCCTCTACACCGACCCGGAGTGTGCCCCGTGGCTCGAGAGCTTCGTGACCCGCCACACCCACTCCCGCCTGACAGGAGCGGCCCTCGAGGTCCTCGCGATCGTCGCCTACCGCGGCCCGATATCGAGGGCCCAGATCGCCGACATCCGTGGCGTGGACTCGGATGGGGTGGTCAAGACCCTCGAGCAGAGGACCTTGATCGTCGACGTCGGTCACGACACCGGTCCCGGGTCGCCCGTTCTCTTCCGGGTCTCGGACGAGTTCCTCGAACGGATGGGGCTCCGCTCGGTTGACGAGCTCCCACCGCTGAGGGAGTTCATGCCCGACGCGGAGGCCGTCGAGGCCATGGAGCTCAAGCTCTCCCCGAACGCCTAGTCTGGCCCCCGTGACCCCCGAAGCCCCCTCAGAGGGCGAACGACTCCAGAAGGTCCTGGCCAAGGCCGGGGTCGGATCGCGCCGTGCGGTCGAGGAGATGATCGCCGCTGGCCGGATCAAGGTGAACGGCACGAAGGCGATCCTGGGCCGCCGGGTCGATGAGCTTAAGGATGTAGTTGAGGTTGATGGTTCGCGCGTGCCGCTCGGGGCGGACCTCCGCTATTACATGCTCAACAAGCCGGTGGGGGTCGTGTCGACCGCGGACGACCCCGAGGGCCGGCCGACCGTGCTCGAGTACGTCGAGGTCCCGGACCGCCTCTGGCCGGTCGGGCGGCTCGACATCGACACCGAGGGTTTGATCGTCCTCACGAACGACGGCGACCTCACCCATCACCTCACCCACCCGAGCTTCGAGGTCCCGCGCACCTATCTCGCCGAGGTCAAGGGGTCGGTCAAGGAGCGGACGCTCCGGACCCTCGCCCGGGGGGTCGATCTGGAGGACGGCACCACCGCCCCCGCCCAGGTCGATCTGCTCGACCGGATGGCGGGCTCGGCCCTGATCGAGATCACGATCCACGAGGGCAGGAACCGGCAGGTCCGCAGGATGTTCGACGCCGTCGGCCACCCGGTCGTGCGACTGGCTCGCACCGCGGTGGGCCCGGTTAGGCTCGGACGGCTCAAACCCGGTGACCTGAGGCGCCTGTCGCCCGAGGAGGTGCGCTCGCTCTACCGGGCGTGCGGCCTCTGAGGTCCCCGATCAGCTGCTGACTTGTAGACAAATCGATAACTGATGGATGGGAGACATAGGGTGGGCGAACGTCGCCTGAGGGCCCTGCGTGGAGCCACGACCGTGGCGGCGGACGACGCCGAGCAGATCGTCGCCGCGACGGTAGAGCTCCTCGACGAGATGATGGCCCGTAACGAGGTCGCGCACGATGACCTCGTGAGCATGATCTTCACGACCACGACCGACCTCCGCGCGGAGTTCCCCGCGCTCGGAGCCCGGAAGGCGGGGATCTCCGACATCCCGCTTCTCTGCTCCCAGGAGATCGATGTTCCGGGTGCGGTCGAACGCTGCATCCGGTTGCTGGTGCACCTCTACACCGACCGGGATCGCTCGGCCCTGAGACACGTGTACCTGGGCGACGCTCGCCAGCTGCGCACCGACCTGCCGGAGTGAGTCATGGCAGATGAAGATCGGGTAACCGAACGGGTCGCCGTCCTCGGCATGGGTCTGATCGGGGGCTCGTTCGCCCTGGCCCTCGCCGCCGCGGTCCCGGATGCGGTGATCGTCGGGCACGACCCCGACGAGAAAGGCCTCGCGGCCGCGCTCGAGCGCGGGGCGATCCACGAGGCGGCCGCCACCCCTGAAGCCGCGGTCGCCGGCGCGTCGCTCGTCGTCCTGGCGATGCCGGTCGATCTCATCCCGGGCACGTGCCGGGCGCTCGCCGATCACGTTCCCCCAGGTGCGGCGGTGACCGACGTAGGCAGCGCCAAGCTCGATGTCGTCGGCGCCGGTGAAGAGGTCTTCGGCGGCCGGTTCGTCGGCGGCCATCCGATGGCCGGTTCCGAGCGGCACGGGATCGATGCAGCCGACGCGGGTCTGTTCGGCGGCGCGTGGTGGATCCTCACTCCTACCGAGCGGACCTCATCCGGCGCTTACTCGCGGGTCCGCGACCTCGTCAGGTCCCTGGGGGCGCTGCCGGTGGCCCTCGCTCCTGCGATCCACGGCGGCTTGATAGCCAGGCTCAGCCACGTTCCGCAGCTCGCGGCCAGCGCGCTGGTGTCCACTGCCGCCGCGGGCGGCGAGGGCGAGCTGTTGGGCCTCGCCGCGGGTGGGTTCCGGGATGTCACGAGGATCGCCGCCAGCAGCCCCGACCTCTGGGTCGCCATCCTCCGGTCAAACCGCGCCGCCGTGCTCGACGGCCTCGGGGGTCTGAGGAACAGCCTCGGTGACGTCGAGGACATGATCTCTGGCGAGCGCTGGGACGACCTGCACACGTACCTGGCCGAGGCGAGGACCGCGCGGCTCGAGCTGTTCGCCCGCCCGGATCTCAAGGGCGAACCGGTCACGCTCGCCCTGCCGGTAGAGGACCGTCCCGGTCTGCTCGCCGAGGTCACGACCGCCGCCGGGCGACTCGGCGCCAACATCGAGGACCTCCGGATCATCCATTCGACCGAAGGTGGCCGGGGGCGCCTCGAGATGGTCATCGCTGGGGCCGACCGCGCGACCGCGCTGGCGGAGGAACTCAGGGGGCTCGGGTACCGCGTCGAAGAGCTGCCCCCGGGGGTCGAGGACTATGGCTGAGGTGATCTCGTGATCTTCAAGAAGGCCTCGGCTACGCTCCCGTTGCGGGGCGCGATCCGGGTCCCGGGGGACAAGTCCATCTCGCACCGCGCTCTGATCATCTCGGCTCTGGCCGAAGGGAGATCGGTTGCGACCGGGGTCAATACCGGCGACGACGTCATGGCGACGGCGCGGTGTCTGACCGCGCTCGGAGCGTCCGTGTTGGTGGATCGCGAGCGCTCCCGGGCGACGATCGAATCACCCGGTTTGGACTCGCTGGCCGAACCGGCCGGCGTCCTCGACTGCGGCAACTCGGGGACCGCGATCAGGATGCTCCTCGGCGTATGCGCCGCGGTCCCCGGACAGTCGGTGCTCACCGGAGACGAGACCCTGAAGCGACGCCCGATGCTGAGGGTGGTCTCCCCGCTGAGGCAGATGGGCGCCCGTATCGATGGGCGGGACCACGGGAACCTAGCGCCGCTCACGGTTCGCGGGGCCGGCCTCGAGGGGATCGATCTCGAGACGACGGTCGCTTCGGCCCAGGTGAAGACCGCGATCCTCCTGGCAGGCCTCGGGGCCTCGGGGCGGACCACGGTTACCGAACCGGCACTCAGCCGGGATCACACCGAGCGGATGCTCGAAGCCGCCGGAGTCGCGGTGGCGAGAGACGGGCTTTCGGTCTCGGTCACCGGCGGTGCCCGTCCGGTTCCACGCGAGTGGTCTGTGCCGGGAGATCCCTCGGCCGCGATGTTCCTTGTCGTCGCCGCCCTCCTGGTACCGGGCTCCGAGATCACGATCGAGGACATCGCCCTCAACCCGACCAGGACCGCGGCCTTCGATGTCCTCGCCGACATGGGCGCCGACATCGAGGTGACGCCGGGCGGCGACTCCGGGGGAGAGCCTGCCGGGACCGTGCGGGCCGCTCACTCCGAACTGCGGGGCATCGCCATCGACCCCGCGCAGGTACCGGCGTTGATCGACGAGGTTCCGGCGCTCTGCATCGCGGCGGCGGCGGCCGATGGCGAAACGACGCTCCGGGGGGCGGCCGAGCTGCGGGTCAAGGAATCCGACCGCATCGCGTCGATGGCCGGCGGATTGGCGGCCCTCGGGGTCACGGTCGAGGAGTTCCCCGACGGGCTCGCGATCAGGGGCCGCGCTGGTGGCGGATTCACCGCCGGGGGGGACATCCAGTCGGGTGGCGATCACCGCATCGCGATGGCGTTCGCGGTCGCGGGCCTGATCGCGCGCGAGAAGGTCCGGGTGCAGGGTTGGTCGTGCGTGGAGACCTCGTTCCCCGGGTTCCTCGACGTGTTGGGGGAGGCGCAGGCAGGATGATCGTGGCCATCGACGGACCTGCCGGTGCGGGGAAGAGCACGGTCGCCAGAGCGGTGGCCGACGCGCTCGGCTTCACGTACCTCGACACCGGCGCTCTCTACCGGACGGTCGCCCTCGCCGCCCTGGAAAAGGGCGTCGATCCCGGTGACGGTCGGGCCTTGGGAGACCTGGCCGCGGCGACCGCCATAGAGCCGCGCGGTGATCGGGTGCTGATGGGCGCCCGTGACGTGACGGAGCGGATCAGGGAGGCGGACGTGACCGAGCTGGTACCGGTGATCTCCGCCCACCCCGAGGTGCGGGGGGCTCTTCTGCGGCTGCAGCAGAAGGCGGCCGGGTCCGGGGACATCGTGATCGAAGGCCGGGACATCGGAACCGCGGTCGCGCCGGGTGCCCCGGTGAAGATCTTCCTCACCGCCTCGCCCGTCGAGCGAGCCAAACGGCGCGCCGCCCAACTCGGTCTCCCGCAGGGCGATGTCACCCTGAAAGAGCTGACCGAGGATCTCGTGGAGCGCGATCTTGCCGACGCGACGAGATCGTCCTCGCCTTTGACCAAGGCGCCGGATGCGACCGAGATGGACACGACCGACATGCCACAGGAGGCCGTGGTTCAGGCGATCGTTGCTCTCGTCAGGGCGGCGGGCGTAAGCCGATGACCGAGCCTCTCACCACCGGGCTCCCCGTCGTGGCCGTGGTCGGACGCCCGCACGTCGGGTAGTCGTCGCTCGTGAACCGCATCCTCGGTCGCCGGGAGGCGATCGTCGAAGAGATGCCCGGCGTCACCCGGGACCGGAGGAGCTTCGCGGCCGATTGGGCCGGCCGCAGCTTCGAGTTGATGGATACCGGCGGCCTCGAGCTAGGGGGCGAGGGCCTCGACGCCCGGGTTGCAGAGCAGGCCGAGCTGGCGATCGAGACCGCCGACGTCATCGTTCTCGTCGTCGACGGCCAGGCCGGGGCAACCCAGGACGATCACGAGGTCGCCAAGATCCTGCGCCGCACCGACAAACCCGTGCTGGTGGCCGTTAACAAGATCGACGATCCCAAGGACGAACCGATGGCGGCGGAGTTCTTCCGGCTGGGCATCGGCGAGGTCTACCCGCTCTCGGCCCTCCATGGTCGCGGCTCGGGCGATTTCCTGTCCGCGCTGACCGGCGTGCTTCCCGAAGAGGGACACCTCGAGGACGACGCGTGGGCCTCGGTCGCGATCGTGGGCCGCCCGAACGTCGGAAAGTCCTCGATCCTCAACTCGCTGCTGGGGGAATACCGCTCGATCGTCGACGAGGTCCCCGGTACCACGAGGGACCCGGTCGATTCCTATCTTTTGCTCCCAGCGCCGCCCGGCGCGGCGGTCGGCGAGACCCGTCGCATCAAGGTGATCGACACCGCGGGGATGCGCAAAGAGGTGCGGATCGAAGACCCCGTCGAGTACTTCAGCTTCCTGAGGTCCCGTCGCACGATGTCCCGCGTCGACGCGGCCGTGCTCGTGGTGGACGTCCACGAGGGGGTCACCGGCCACGATCAGCGGATCGCCCAAGAGATCCTCCAAGCGGGGAGAGCGTGCGTGGTCGTGCTCAATAAGTGGGACCTGTCTCCGGAGGAGGACTCCGACCGCCGCCGTCTGGAGCAGGACGTCCACGACAAACTCCGGTTCGTGCCGTGGGCACGGGTCGTGAGGACTTCGGCGCTCACCAAGAGGGGGGTCGAGAAGATCCTTCCCGCGGTCGAAGCCGCGGTAAACAGCCACAGGCTCCGTCTCCCAACGTCCGAGGTCAACAAGATCATCCGGGATGCTCAGATCAGAAGACCGCACCCGAGGACGCAGGGGAAATCGGCGCGGATCCTGTACGCGGTCCAGGCCCGCACCGCGCCTCCGATGATCATCGTGTTCAGCACCGGCCGGATCGAGGAGAACTATCTCCGCTACCTCGAACACCGCGTCCGTGAGGTCGAAGCGTTCGGAGGCAGCCCGATCCGCTTCCAGGTGCGCCGAAGAACCCGACGAGACCTCGACAGTTAAGATGCCCCCTTGTACGGACATAACGGGAGTGCTCGCACGCCCGTCAATCTGCAGGTGCTCAGAAGCGATTCGTCTCGACGAATCGCCAAACAAACGGGACGTGGCGCAGCTTGGTTAGCGCACTGGTCTGGGGGACCAGGGGTCGCCGGTTCAAATCCGGCCGTCCCGACCACAGCGATTCGTCTCGACGAATCGCAGAACAAGAAGGGTGAAGAGATGAGCCTGTCGGCCTCGGCGCCGCCGGAGGACGGTGTCTCAAACCGGATCCTCACGGTGCCGAACGTGCTTTCGCTCCTCCGGCTCCTGACCGTTCCGGTCTTCCTGTGGTTGTTCAGCCACGACGAGGAGAACGTTGCGGTCGTGATCTACGCGGCCGGCGCGAGCACCGACTTTTTCGACGGCTTTATCGCGCGGCGCTTCAACCAGGTCAGCGAGTTCGGGAAGCTGCTCGATCCGCTTTCCGATCGGGTCTACATCGTGTCCTTGGCGATTGCCCTCGTGGTCAGAGGCACCCTGCCGTTCTGGCTCGCTGCGGTGGTCATCGGCCGGGATGTGCTCATCCTGGTTGCGCTCCCGCTACTCGCGAAGAAGGGCGCCATGCGCATCCCGGTGAACTTCACGGGTAAGACGGCAACGGCATGTCTGTTGTTCGGGTTCATCTGCCTTGCGTGGTCGGAAACGACCTTCGCAGCAGCGGCGGCCGGCGAGGAGCTCGGTTTTCCCTTCGTCGGGGTAGGAGCCGTTCTCTACTGGGCTGCCGGGGCCATGTACGCACGGGAGGCAATGAGAAGGATGGCGGTAGGAGTTCTCGGAGATCGAGGGTGATGTTGTGAGCCTCGAGATGCAGGCGGTCATCATGGCGGGCGGCGAGGGGTCGCGGCTCCGGCCACTAACCTCCAACGTCCCCAAGCCCATGCTCCCGGTTGTGAACCGCCCCTTGATGGAGCACATCATCGAGCTCCTGAGGTCGCACGGGATAACCGACATCACCGCGACCGTCCAGTTCCTGGCGTCGGTGATCCGCAACTACTTCTTGGACGGCTCCGATCTGGGTGTCTCGCTGTCGTACTCGACCGAGGACGTTCCGCTCGGAACCGCCGGTTCGGTGTTGAACGCCAAGGAGCTCTTGTCGGGAACGTTCCTGGTGATCTCGGGGGACGCTCTTACCGACCTCGATCTGACCAAGGTGGTCGACTTCCACCGGAGCAAAGGCGCGGCGGCGACACTCGTCCTCAAACGGATGGCCGACCCGCTCGAGTTCGGGATCGTGATGACCTCCGAGGACGGCCGCATCGAGCGGTTCCTCGAGAAACCGACCTGGGGTCAGGTCTTCACGGACACGATCAACACGGGCATCTACGTCCTCGAACCCGAGGTGCTCGACCTGATCCCACCGGACCAGCCGTATGACTTCTCGAGCGAGTTGTTCCCCTTGATGCTCGAGAAGGGACTGCCGCTATTCGGGTACATCACCGAGGAGTACTGGACCGACGTGGGTAACACCGAGGCCTACCTCCGGGCGCAGTCGGACGCGCTCGAAGGGAAGGTCGCGGTCCGCCTGAAGGGCTTCGAGTACCAGCCGGGGGTCAACGTCGGAGAAGACGTCGAGATCGATCCCACCGCTCGGCTCATCGGCCCCGCGATCATCGGAGACAACTCCCGGATCGGGGCCGGCGCCCGCATCGGCCCGGGGGCGGTGATCGGAGCGAACGCGATCATCGGCGAAGACGCCCGAGTGATCGGCGGGGTGGTGATGGAACGGGGCTTCGTCGGCCCACTCGCGCAGGTCCGCGGCGGGATCCTCGGCCGCAAGGCCACGGTTGACCGCGGTGCGATCATCGAGGAAGAAGCCGTCATCGGAGACGAGACCACGGTTGGTGCGGGCGCACTGATCAAACGGAGGGTGAAGGTGTACTCGGCGCGCACCGTCGAGGCGGGCGCGATCGTCACCCAGAGCGTCGTCCAGGAGCGCCGCGCGACGAGGAGCCTCTTCGGATCCCGCGGGGTGTCCGGGCTGATCAACGTTGGGATCACCCCGCAGGTCGCGGTTCGCCTCGGGATGGCGTACGGCACGGTCTTGAAGCGCGGAAGCGTTGTCATCACCGGGCGCGACGCGAGTCGAGCGGCCCGGACGATCAAGCGGGCGATCATCTCGGGTTTGAACGGCGCCGGCGTGACCTGTCACGACCTCGAATTGATGCCGTTACCGCTTACGCGATTCATCGTCCGTAGCCAGCAGGCATCCGGGGGCATCAGTGTCCGGACCTCTCCCGGCGATCCCGGGGTGGTCGAGATCCGCCTGTTCGAATCCGACGGGGCCGACCTCTCGGAAGCCTTGCAGCGCAAGATCGAGCGTGTCTTCTTCCGCGAGGACTACCGCGTGGTGGGTCCGTCCAAGCTCGGTGAGCTGGAGTTCCCTCCGCACGCGCCCAAGCAGTACGTCGCCGGGCTCCTCGACGTCCTCGACCTCGACGCGATCCGCGAAGCGTCGCTCAAGGTCGTCGTCGATTACGCGTTCGGGCCCGCGTGCCTGGTGGCCCCCTCGATCATGGGCCGGTTGGGGATCGACATCCTCTCGGTGAACGCGTACACGGACGAACACCGTCCCGTGCTCGATCCCGAGGGTTACCTAACGCTGCTCGAGGATCTACAGAACCACGTCAAGCAGTCGGGCTCGGATCTCGGAGTGCTGCTCGAACCGGGTGGCGAAGGCGCCGCGCTCGTCGACGAACGCGGACGGGTGATCGATCAGGAGCGCGTCCTCATGATGTTCCTCAAGCACGAGGCCGAGCACGCTGCGAAGACGGTCGCGATCCCGGTGTCCTGTTCGACCAAGTGCGAAGACGTGGCGCGGGCCGCCGGAGCCAAGGTCCAGTGGACCGCGACCGCGCTGACCGCCCTCATGGCGCGGGCCGCCCGGCCCGGTACCGGGTTCGCCGGGAACGCTGAGGGAGCGATCATCTTTCCGAAGTTCCTTCCGGCCCCCGACGCGCTGATGACCTTCGCCAAGACCCTGGAGCTGGTCGCCGTGGCCGGGCGTCCCCTGGGCGAGATCGTGGACGCGCTCCCAGAGGTGCACGTGGTACGGCGTGACGTGCAGACCCCCTGGAACCTCAAGGGCGCGGTCATGAGGCACGTCGCATCGGTCGCGGCCCCCGGGAAGCTCGTGCTCCTGGACGGGGTGAAGATCGTCGAGGAAGATCGGTGGGCGCTCGTGATCCCGGGCCCCGATGATCCGGTCACAAGGATCTGGGCGGAGGCGGCCACCCGGGAAGAAGCAGAAACTCTGGCAGACAGATACGCAGCGGTGGTAGCAGAGGTTGTGGCCGAAGGCGCCGCCACCTAAGGATCGAGACGAACGAGAGACGTACGAGAGAGGAGTCGCGGTGTCCGAGGTTCCGGACGATAGGCGGTACTCGAAGGAACATGAGTGGGCGAAGGAAGACGGCGGACGGATCATCGTGGGGATCACCCACTTCGCCCAGGACCAGTTGGGCGATGTCGTGTTCGTCGGGTTGCCCGACGCAGGTACGGAAGTAGAGGCGGGTAAGCCTCTCGGTGAGGTGGAGTCGACCAAGTCTGTATCCGACATCTACAGCCCCGTGTCCGGGAAGGTCAGCGAGAAGAACGCCGCCCTCGAGGCGACGCCGGAACTGGTCAACTCCGACCCCTACGGCAAGGGCTGGCTCGTGGCGATCGAGCCGTCCGGGGCCCTCGAAGGCCTCATGGATGCGGCCGAGTACAAGAAGCTGGCGGGCGTTGACCAACCCTAAATCTCGGGTATAGGGTCACCCGCATGTATTGCACCAATTGCGGTCACCGGAACCCGGAGGGAGCGAACTTCTGCTCCTCGTGCGGCGCGGCCCTGACCGGCGAAGGGACCGACACCACGATCACCTTCGCCCCGGCCGAGCTGGAAGCGGACCTCGAAGAAGAGATCCACATCTCGCCCGAAGAGCTCGAGGGCGGGCGGGGGGTACTGGTCGTCAAGCGGGGACCGAATGCCGGCAGCAAGTTCTTCCTCGACTCCGAGATGACCGAGATCGGCCGCAACCCCGATTCGGACATCTTCCTCGACGACATCACCGTGTCCCGCCGCCATGCGGAGATCACCTGCAAAGAGGGCGAGGGCTCCAAGCTCAACGACGTCGGTAGCCTCAACGGGACGTATGTGAACAAGGAGAGGGTCGAAGAGGCCGAGCTCCGGTCCGGCGACGAGATCCAGGTCGGCAAGTTCAAGCTGATCTTCTTGACGGGGAGCTAGACCGGTGCCGCTGTCGAGGTCGCGTGACTACATGAGCATCGGTGAGGTGCTGGACTCCCTCAAGCAGGAGTTCGCCGACATCAGCATCTCGAAGATCCGCTTCCTCGAGGCGGAGGGTCTGATCGACCCCGAGCGGACAGGATCCGGCTACCGGAAGTTCTACGACAAGGACATCGAGCGCCTGAAGTACATCCTGCAGCTCCAACGAGATCACTTCATGCCGCTCAAGGTGATCCGCGAGCGCCTGTCCGAGGCCGACATCAACGGCGGCGTCCTGCGGTCTGTGGTTCCCGCCGCCCCCTCGGGCAACGGGACCTCTCAGGACACGGTCGCTCAGGACATGACCGGCGTGAGCCTGAGCCTCGATGAGCTGTGCCGCGCCGCGGGGCTCACCGACGATGAGTTCCAGGGTCTCGTCGATTTCGGGGTGATGGTGGTCAAGGCGGAAGATACCTACGACGAGAACGACCTCCTGATAGGGAAGGCCGCCCGCAAGTTCTTCCAGTTCGGGGTCGAGCCTCGTCACCTGCGTATGTACAAGCAGTTCGCCGACCGCGAGGCCGACTTCTTCCAACGGGTCGTCCTGCCGTTCGCTCGTCGCAAGGACGCCGAGAGCCAGCGCGAGGCGAGCCGTTCGATGCACGAGCTGATGGGGTTGTCTCGCCAGATGCGCGAGGGGATCCTGAAGATCACCCTGCGCGAAACGCTCTGATCGCCCCCAACTCCTCTTTGAGGAGTTTTCCTCGCGACATACCGCGGGGTAGGCACCTGAAAGGCGTTATGGGTGCATTGATCGTCCTTTCCCTCCCCCTCGCGTCCCTCGGGATGCCGTCGCGCCGGGCCGAGATCAGCTTCGTGCCCACCGCTGCAACGGGTGTGTCGTGCGAGGCCTGCCTCCTCGTCGGACCAGGCGGCAAGGTGTTGTTCGAGCGTGCGGCTGGGGAGCCGCTCCCCAACGCCAGCACCACCAAGATCGTCACCGCTTTGGTCGTCCGCGCGTTGCTGGCCCCGGATACGGAGGTCGTCGTGTCCGAGCACGCGGCGTCGGCCGGCGGGGGAGGCCTCGACCTGCAGCCCGGGGACACGTTTCCCACGCGCGACCTCCTGTACGCCGCGCTGATGACGTCCTCCAACGATTCCGCGGTTGCTCTCGCCGAAGCAGCCTCAGGGAGCGAGGCCGCCTTCGTATCCGAGATAAACGCGCTGGCGGAGGAGCTTGGCGCCACGGGCTCGAACTTCGTGACCCCCCACGGCCTCGATCGCCCGGGGCACGTCACGACTGTCTCCGACCTAGCGTTGTTTGCGGCGGCGCTCCTCGACGATCCTCTGCTCGCACGCATCGTGGCCACCGAGACCCACTCGATCCGGGGGCCGTCGGGCCCGATCCCGCTCGAGAACCGGAACCTCCTGCTCGGGAGCTACCCCGGCGCGATCGGCGTGAAGACCGGCTCGACACTGGGGGCGGGCGAGGCGCTCGTCGCCGCCGCCGAGCGAGGGGGCGCCCGGTTGATCGCGGTCGTGCTCCGGTCCACGGATGCGGCTGCCGACGCCACCGCGCTCCTCGATCGCGGCTTCCGGGTGCTGGCGCGATCTCCTCTGGCGAGAGCGGGGGAGCGCCTCGGCACACTTCATTTCCCCTCGGGTGGAGCGACCGGGGTCGTCGCAGGCAGGACCGCGACCGGTCTTGCCGTTCCCTCTGCGGTCACCGCCCTGTTCATCTTCCGGCCCGGGCTGACCGGTCCGATCGAGGCCGGGACCGTGGTGGGGCGGTTCGTGTTCAAGGCCGGAGGCGAGCGCATCTCCGTGGTTAAGGCTCTGAGCGCGGATACGGTTGACGCAGCAAGAACCACTTCCGGCGGTCGCCTCCTTGCAGGGCTGGTGCGCTCGGCGGCTGCCCTGGTCGGTCGAAAATGAAAACCGAGACAACAACGGAGCCGAACTGCCAAACAAACCAGAAGCAGTTCGTCTCGACGAACTGCCGAACAAACCAGAAGCAGTTCGTCTCGACGAACTGCCAAACAAAATGGGAGAACCGGGTGGCGGAAGGGATGGGTGCGGGCGGCGCGTACGAGCCCTTCATCGGACGTGAGCGTCTGGCCGAGCGCGTCGGGGTCCTCGGTGAGGAACTCGGCGAGAGGTTCGCGAACGCCCCCGAACCTCCGATCCTGATCGCTGTACTCAAGGGCTCGACGATGTTCCTCGCCGACCTGATCCGGTCGATGCCGGTCGATGCCGCGGTCGACTTCATGGCGATCTCGTCGTACTCCTCGAACGAGACCACGCAGGTGAGGATCGTGAAGGACC
>JBKJZQ010000182.1:0-7309 GCA_046715095.1 Actinomycetota bacterium
TCCGAATGTTTTCACATCGGCGGGGGCCGGGGGGGGCCGGGGGGCCACGGCGGTCGCCGTGCTCCTGGCGCGCGCCGGCCACAAGCCCGTTGGAGCCGCGTCCCGGAACGCCGGGTCCGCCGAGCGAGCGGCCGGCCTGCTGGGGGCTGAGACCTACTCGGTCGCCGGTCTCCCCCCGGCCGATGTCGTGCTCGTCGGCGCCCCCGATGATGCGATCGCCGAGGTCGCGGGCCTGGTGCCTGCGGTGCGGGGATCCGTCGTGTGGCACTTCGCGGGATCATGGGGTCTCGG
Source organism: Actinomycetota bacterium (assembly GCA_046715095.1). Lineage (GTDB taxonomy): Bacteria > Actinomycetota > CADDZG01 > CADDZG01 > WHSQ01 > WHTI01. Next base: position 292 of record JBKJZQ010000182.1, read on the forward strand.
TCCTCTGGAGCCGGCATTGTCCCGGGGGGCTCTCGGAGCCGCCCTTCATCCCGTCCAGGCGTGCCCTTCGGTTGAGGCAGCCACCCTTCGTCTCCCCGGCAGCGCATGGGGGATGACCTGTTCGGATGAGCTGCGGGAGTGGGCTCAGGTAGTGATCACCGGGGATCTCCACGGGTCCCCCGTCACCGTTGCTTCGAAGGATCGACCGGCGTGGCACGCGTCGTCGGTCATCACCGCCAACGGTATCTCCGCCCTCTTGTCTGCCGGGGAACAGATCCTCGGTTCGATCGGGATGGATGACCCCATCGCGGTTCTCGGGCCGATCGCAGCGGGCGCGGTCGCCAACGCGCGCGAGGCGGGCGGAGCCACCGCGACCCTCACCGGCCCCGTGGTCAGAGGCGAGGTGGCCGTTATCGAACGTCACCTTGTCGCGCTCGAGGGGACCGAAGGTCGTGCTCCATATGCGACGGCGACGCGGATGATCATCGCGGCCGCAGTGGCATCGGGGCGGATCGATGACGAGGCCGCCGGGAAGATGAGCGCGCTTCTGGGCGACGAACGATGAGGATCGTCAAGACCGGCGCCGAGATCCGAGAGGACGTCCGAGCCGAGCGTGCGCGGGGTAACTCGGCCGGTCTCGTGCCGACCATGGGGGCCCTTCACGAAGGCCATCTTTCGCTCGTCCGGAGGGCGCGCGAGGAGAACGACGTCGTGGTCGTGAGCATCTTCGTGAACCCCCTGCAGTTCGGCCCGGGTGAGGATCTCGACGCCTACCCCCTCGACGAGGAGAGGGACGCCAATCTGCTTGACGGGGAGGGGGTCGACATCGTGTTCGTGCCGCCGCTCGAGGAGGTTCATCCCGAGGACCGAGCGACGACGGTGTCCGTCGGCGGCTTGGGTGAGGTCCTGGAGGGTGCGTACCGGCCCGGGCACTTCGACGGCGTCTGTACGGTCGTTGCCAAGCTCTTCAATCTGGTCGGTCCAGAGCGCGCGTACTTCGGTCAGAAGGACGCTCAGCAGGTAGCGGTTTTGAGGCGGATGGTCGAGGATCTCGGCTTCCCCCTCGATCTGGTCGTCTGCCCGATCGTTAGAGAGCCCGACGGGCTCGCTCTGAGCAGCCGCAACGCGTATCTCTCAGCTTCGGAGAGGGGGCGGGCGACGGTCCTCTTCCGCGCTCTGCAAGCGGGGAGGCCTCTCGCCGCGGCGGGGGACTACGTGGCGGCAGAGAAGGAGATGCTGCGGGTCCTCCGGACCGAGGAAGACGTCGAGCCCGACTATGCCGCAGCCGTCGATGCGGATACCTTTGGGCCCCCGCGGCCGGGGGGCCGGGTTCTGCTCGCGGTCGCAGCGCGCGTCGGCCCCGCCAGATTGATCGACAACCTTCAATTAGAGGAGAGCCGCTGATGCTGTTGACGGTCGATGTCGGCAACACCCAGACCCTCATTGGGGTGTTCGAGAAGGACCGCCTCGAGCACGAGTGGCGCGCGTCGACGGACCCAAAGAGAACCGCAGACGAGCTCGCGCTCCTGTTCGGGGAGTTCCTCCAACAGGCCGACCTTTCTTTCTCGCGGCAGATCACCGGCGTTGCCATCTCTTCGGTGGTGCCGAAGGCGACCCAGGAACTGCGGGAGATGACCCTCCGCTATTTCGGGTTCCCTCCCGTGGTCGTCGAGCCGGGAGTGAAGACGGGGATAGCCGTGCTTACCGACAATCCACGGGAGGTTGGTGCCGACCGGATCGCGAACGCGGTCGCCGCTCATGAGATGTTCCCGTCGAGATCGACGGTCATCGTTGATTTCGGTACCGCGATCACGGTCGATGCGGTGTCGGCGGACGGTCAGTACCTGGGCGGCGCGATCGCCCCGGGGGTCGAGACTGCTGCGTCCGCGCTGTTCTCGTCGACGGCCCAGATCCGGCGGGTTGAGCTACTGGCTCCCGAATTCGCCATCGGAAAGACGACGGTCGGAGCGGTTCAATCAGGCATCATGTTCGGAACCGCCGCGCTCGTAGACGGGCTCGTAGAGCGCGTGGCCAATGAACTGGACGGCGATGTCGAGGTCATCGCAACGGGCGGGCTGGCACCGGTGATCATCGAACACTGCAAGACGATCCAGCACTTCGAGCCGATGTTGACGCTCAACGGTTTGAGATTGATCTTCGAACGCAACATCGCCGACTGATGGTTGACTGAGACCTCGCAGGTCCGGGAGACCGCACGGATCAAGAAGCGGGTCGTCTCGACGAGCCGCAGGAGGAAAATGACGGAGAGCTTCAGCTACCCCTACTCCTTTGACCGCACCGCGCTGGCGGTGGACATACGGACGCGCCATGGATCTCTCGAACCGGGTGGGGAGAGCGGCGACGTCGTCCGCGTGGCCGGCCGGGTAAGGACGGTCAGGACGCATGGGAAGGTCGCATTCGCCGACGTCGAGGACCCGTCCGGTCGCGTCCAGCTGTTCGCAACGATCGGGGTCCTGGGCGAGGACGGGATGGCCTCGTTCGCGGAACTGTCGGTGGGGGACATCGTCGGGGCCGAAGGCGAGGTCGTGATGACCCGTCGCGGTGAACTGTCCGTGAAGATAGCGTCGACGGTGATCCTGGCCCCCTGCCGGCGCTCGATGCCGGACTCCTGGCACGGGGTATCCGACATCGAGGTTCGGTACCGGCAGCGCTACCTCGATCTCATCGTCAACCCCGAGACCCGGGCGGCGATCGACGCGCGGGCGAAGGCGAACGCCGCGATCCGCTCGTTCCTCGAGGCCCGCGGTTTCATCGAGGTCGAAACACCCCTGCTACAGCCGGTCGCCGGAGGCGCGATGGCGAGGCCGTTCGTGACCCATCACAACGCTCTCGATATCGACCTCTTCCTCCGTATCGCTCCCGAGCTCTACCTCAAGAGATTGCTGGTCGGCGGGGTCGAGAAGGTCTATGAGCTCAACCGCAGCTTCCGCAACGAGGGCGTCTCCACGCAGCACAATCCCGAGTTCACGATGCTTGAGGCGTACGAGGCATACGTCGATTATCACCACACGATGTCGCTGGTCGAGGAGCTCGTACGCGCGGTCGCGACCAAGGTCACCGGTGGAACCTCGATCGAGACCTCCGAGGGCACGGTCGATCTCGCCGAGCCTTTCGGGCGCGTCACGATGTTCGAGGCGATCGCATCGAACGGTGGTCCCGACCTGAGCGATGCCTGGACCCGCGGTGATCACGACGAGGTGCGGGCGGCCGCCACCGGTGCGGGCGTGAAGCCCCATCCGAAGTGGTCTCCGGGCAAGGTCCTCATGGAGCTATTCGAGGCGGTCGCCGAGAAGAAGTTTGTCCGGCCCACGTTCGTGGCCGGGATGCCGAAGGATGTTTCGCCGCTCGCCAAGGATCACCGCGCCATCGTCGGGTTCACCGAACACGCCGACCTCATCATCGGCGGGATGGAGATCGCCCCGATCTATTCCGAGCTGAACGATCCCGACGAGCAGCGCCGGCGGTTCGAGGCCCAGATGAAGGCGAGGGCCGCGGGGGATAACGAAGCGGCGATGGCGGATGAGGACTTCCTCGAAGCCCTGGCCTACGGGATGCCGCCGGCCGGGGGCTTCGGTCTGGGCGTCGACCGGCTGTTGCGCTTCCTCCTGGGCCTGGGCTCGCTGCGCGACGTGATCTTGTTCCCGACCATGAAACCCGAGCAGAAGGATCCTCCAGTCTCCGAGTAACCGGATATGGATGCGAGGATGCAGGCCGTGAGCGAGTCAGAAATCACCCCCCTGAGCCGCACGCCCGCCGCGATCAGGAAAGCATGAGCAGGCGGCACCTCGCGGCGGTCCTCGTCCTGTTGACCCTTTTTCTCGCGGCGTGCGATGGAGATGCGGTCGACGATCCCTTTTCGGTCAGGTCGCCGGTCGGGCGACCCACTTCGTCCGACAGCCTGGTGATCGGTCTGGTGGGGACCCTCTCCGGTCCAGAGTCGTGGCGTGGAGAGGATGCCTTCGAGGGCGCCGATCTCGCGGTGCACGAATTGAACCAGGACCGGCTAGGTGGTGCGATGCCGATCGAGCTCATAGCGCTCGACGATGAGGGCGATGTCGATAAAGCGAAGGCGCGGATCGAGGAGATCGCCGGACTTGAGCGCTCCATCGGTCTCATCTACGCCGGTCCTCCGGGACCCCTCGCGGCATCTGAGGACGTCCTCGCCGCGCGCGGCATCGCCGCGATCAGCATCTTCGGTGATCTCTACGGGCGCGAAGCTCTCACCAAGCACACGTTTCAAGCCGCTCCCTCGAAGGTGTGGGAGGCGCGCCGGCTCGCCTCATATCTGGGGCGAGACCGTGAGTACCGAAAGATCGGGATCATCGCCCCGGACGACGACGAGGGTCGGGTCGCGATCGAGTCCCTCCGAGCATCCGTTCCGCCCCGCACCGTGGTGGTCGGCGTTACCTACGTCGGCTCGGTGCTGGTGGAGGGGTCTTTGGATGAACTCCGCGATGCTCATGTCGAGGCCGTGGTGGTCGACGGCCCACCGGCGGCGTTCCGGTCTGCGATCGACGCGCTCACCGAGATGGGAGCCATCTATGAAGGGACGGAGTCCGCCCGGATCGCCTCGGCGCGCCCGAGAGACCGACGAGCGAGGGTTGCCACGGGCTGGTGGCACCCTCAGCTGGCAGGTTTCGACGCCGCGATCAGCCCCCGGGTCGGGATCGGGGTTCCCCCCGGATCGGTCGCGTCGGATTCGTACGCGCGAGGGGTCCACTATCTACCGGTGCCGAGCTTCAGATCGTTCCGCATCGCGTTCGAGGAATGGTGGGACCAGGAACCCCTTGGTTGGGAGCAGCGTTCCTACGACGCCGTGCGGTTGATCGGTTGGGGGGCCGAGCGAGCCGAGCCGGGGGCCGATCTCAGCACCGAGATCGAAGCGACCCGTGACCAGAGGTTCGGTGGTCTCGGCATCACCCTCGGTCCCGACGACCACACGATGATCGACCAGACGAGGGTGGGGCTGTGGGTCGTCCCGCCCCCTGCCGCGACGGTCAAGGAGCGCGACCGCCTGCCCGAGAACCTGCCCTGGGTGCCCCTCGCGCGGGGGTTCTCTCTCAATGGAAAGGTCACCGATGTGGCTCCCGAAGACTGGGATGACCTCTTCCGCAAGGCTCCTCCGGAGGGCGCTCCACCACCCAGGAACGGCCTCTGGCGATTCGGAGTGGCGACCCCCAGGTCCGATCCCTGGGTTTAAGCCTGGTCTTAAGTGGCGTCCTAGCGACGCCGGTCTCCGGTCGAACGCGAAACTCCCTCTCCGCCGCACTTAGGCACGACCGTGGGCGTGCCGATGGAGCAATCGAGGGGCCGAAAGACCCCACAAACCTGCCCCCGTCCCAGTTTGGGAGCGGATAGTTGGGTAGGGAACGGATCGAACGTCTCGAACGTTCAAATAGCTGTAAGTACTGATGGGGATTACAGGGTTCCCCTCCGTATAATCAAGAGAGTAAGGGCCCCGGCGGAGACGACCCGTCCCCGGCGGAGACGAACGTAGAGGAGGCGTGGTCCAAGTGTTCGAACGATTCACAGACAGGGCCCGCAGGGTGGTCGTTCTCGCGCAGGAAGAGGCGAGACTTCTAAATCACAACTACATCGGTACCGAGCACATCCTGCTCGGGCTGATCCATGAAGGCGAAGGCGTCGCGGCGAAGGCCCTCGAGTCGCTGGGAATCTCGCTCGAGAAGGTCCGTCAGCAGGTCGAGGAGATCATCGGCGCGGGACAGTCGCCTCCCTCGGGCCACATCCCGTTCACCCCACGAGCCAAGAAGGTGCTCGAGCTCTCGCTGCGCGAAGCGCTGCAGCTCGGTCACAACTACATCGGTACCGAGCACATCCTGCTCGGGCTCATCCGCGAGGGCGAAGGCGTTGCCGCCCAGGTCCTCGTCAAGCTGGGGGCGGATCTCGGTCGTGTCCGCCAGCAGGTGATTCAGCTTCTGTCCGGTTACTCGGGCCAGAAGGGCGAGCCGGCCGCGGCCGGCACCGGCGGCGGCGAATCCCCGCAGGGATCGTTGGTGCTCGACCAGTTCGGGCGCAACCTGACCCAGAACGCTCGCGAGAACAAGCTCGACCCCGTCATCGGTCGCGAGAACGAGATCGAGCGCGTCATGCAGGTGCTGTCTCGCCGTACCAAGAACAACCCCGTTCTGATCGGTGAGCCCGGCGTCGGCAAGACCGCGATCGTCGAGGGCCTCGCCCAGGCGATCGTCAAGGGCGAGGTGCCCGAGACACTCGAGAACAAGCAGCTCTACACGCTCGACCTCGGTGCCCTGGTAGCGGGTTCCCGTTACCGCGGTGATTTCGAGGAGCGTCTCAAGAAGGTCCTCAAGGAGATCAAGACCCGCGGCGACATCATCCTGTTCATCGATGAGCTCCACACGCTCGTCGGCGCAGGCGCCGCCGAGGGTGCCATCGACGCGGCCAGCATCCTCAAGCCGATGCTGGCTCGTGGTGAGCTTCAGACGATCGGCGCGACCACGCTCGATGAGTACCGCAAGCACCTCGAGAAGGACGCGGCGCTTGAACGACGTTTCCAGCCGATCAAGGTCCCGGAGCCGTCGGTCGCCCATACGATCGACATCCTCAAGGGCCTGCGCGACCGCTACGAGGCGCACCACCGGGTCAACATCACGGACCAGGCCCTCGTCGCCGCCGCCAACCTGGCACACCGCTACATCGCCGACCGCTTCCTGCCCGACAAGGCGATCGACCTGATCGATGAGGCCGGGTCCAGGTTGCGCATCCGCAGGATGTCGGCACCGCCCGACCATCGCGAGCTCGAGGACAAGATCGCCGACGTCCGCCGCAAGAAGGAAGAGGCGATCGAGCAGCAGGACTTCGAACGAGCCGCGTCGTTCCGCGATGAGGAGAAGACCCTCATGGAGGAACGCTCGCTCAAGGAGTCCGAATGGAAGACCGAGCAGGGCGACGCATTCGCCACGGTCGATGAGGAGCAGATAGCCGAGGTCCTGTCATCGTGGACCGGCATCCCCGTTAC
>JBKJZQ010000183.1:0-4251 GCA_046715095.1 Actinomycetota bacterium
TCCAGACCCTTTGGCAGGCGATCTCCCATCGCGAAAGACCGGATTTTTTTTGGGAAAGGGAGCGGCGCTAGTACTGATAAATATCGCTCGACGCTCAGCGGCGACCTGGGAAAGGTCGATCAAGCACAGCGCTTATCCGGATCTAGACAACTGCCACCGGGACTACGCGCAGCAGAACGCGCACGAGATCGCGGAGCTGCTCAGAGCCTGAGACTCTTCGCGAACCTCTCCAGGAACCGTGGAGCGAACCGGTGGCGCCGCCGCTCGAGGTACATCCCCAGCGCGACGCCTCCGGCGAGGAGCGAGGCACCGCCCAGTCCGGCGGGGATGCCGATCAAGAGAGCCTTCCGCCGCGTCCTCAGCTCCTGCACCGTCCATCCCCGCGCCAGGGCGATGCGGCGGAGCTCGCGCTCGGGGTTCACCGCATGGGGGAACCCGACCGATTCGAGCAGGGGAAGGTCGTTGATCGAATCCGAGTAGGCGTGACATTCGTGAAGATCGAGCCCGCGTTCCGCGGCGACTTCGGCCACGGCCTTGGCTTTCTCGACCCCGTGCATCGGGGGCCCGACCAAGCGGCCCGTGTAGAAGCCGTGCTGGTCGACCTCGGCCACGGTGCCGAGCGCACCCGTCATGCCGAGCTCTTCGGCGATCGAGTCGGCCAGCTCGACCGGCGCCGCGGTGACGAGGTAGGTGAGGTCCCCGTGGGCCTTGTGCTCCTCGATCACCTCGACGATGTCCTTGTAGACGAGCGGGAGGATCTTCTCTTCGGCGATGTCGCGTCCCCACCCGAGCAGCTCGCGGCGGCTACGTCCGGTCACGAAGTCGAGGGTCGACTCGCGTGAGCGTTCCATGTTCCGCTCTTGTTCCCCCCGAAGACGGAACATCGCTTGCCCCCATGCGAAGCGCAAGAGATCGTGGACCCGGAACATGTCTCGCTCGTAGGCGCCGCGCGCCAGGAGGAAGAGACTCGATCCCGGGATCAGGGTCCTGTCGAGGTCGAAGAAGGCAGCTCGTTGGATGGTCGGATGCACCACGGGGCCGTCATTCATCCCATCCCCTCCATTCGGTGAGCTCTTCGGCGGGCGTCTTGCGCGGAGCCCCTGGCTCGAATCCTTCCGGCGGGAAGCCCACGTAGATGTATCCGGCGACCAGTTCGTCGTCGCCCAGTTCGAGGAAATCGTGGCACTCCTTGATGTGCGCGGCGGGTCCCGTCCTGAGCATCGCGGCGAGGCCCATCTCGTGAGCTGCGAGGAGGGCGTTCTGCATGGCCGCCCCAACCGCGTGGTGTTCCTCGATTTCGGTCACCTTGGGGAGGTGGCCCTTGGGTTTCTCGATGACCGCGATGATGACCGGCGCGCGCGACGCCTTCTCCTTGACCCGGGTCGGGTCCTTGCCCTCTCGCTCGGCGCCCGTGGCCCACGCGTCCCCGAACTCCTCCAGGGCGGACCCGGACAGGACGACGAAGCGCCACGGCTCCGTAAGGTGGTGATTCGGGGCGGCAACGGCTGCTCGGATCAGCTTGAGGATAGCGTCCTTGTCGGGACGTTCTCCGGTCGTCTTGCCGACCGAGCGCCGGGTCATGATCGCCTCGTACGTTTCCATGGCCCAAGGATAAGCGGCATCGGCGTAGGGGATGCCTTCGAGATGGAATGATGAGCCCATGCTCGTTGGATCGATGAACTTCCCCGGCCGTTCGGTGATCAAGGAGATCCACCGGGTTCACGAAGACGGCTTCGACTTCCTCGACCTGACCCTCGAACCACCGGCAGCGTGGCTTCCGGACGGCAAGGAGGTGGGCCGGTTGCTGGGAGATCTCGGCCTCTCCGCGGTGGGACACACCGCCTACTACCTACCGATCGCGTCGAGCTTCCCGGAACTGAAGGAGCAGGCGAGGGATCTCTACCGGCGGGGACTCGATTGCTTCGCCGACGCGGGCGTCGAGCTCGTCAACGTCCATCCCGACCAGCGGGTCCCGATGCACCCGATAGAGAAGGTGAGAGCCCGTAACGCGGAGGCTATCGCTCAACTGGCCGAGGATGCCGCGGGCCGGGGGATCAGGCTGATGGTCGAGAACCTCGATCGTCAGTTCGCCGACGTCGACGACCTGGCCCCCGTCCTCGACGCCTTCCCCGACCTCGGGTTCCATCTCGACATCGGACACGCGAACCTGCGCACCGGCCTCCGGCAGCCCAATCGAACCGCGTCTCTGCTCGAGGCGTTCGGCGACCGGCTCGCCCACGTCCACGTGTCCGACAACCGCGGCGGAACCGAAGACCTTCATCTTCCCCTCGGGGCGGGCAGCGTCGACTGGAAGGGTTCGATCCGGCTCCTCAAGCAGCACGGTTACGACGGGACCGTCACCCTCGAGGTGTTCTCCCGGGAGCGCGAGCATCTTCTGACCTCCCGGCGTCTGTGGCTCGAGTGGTGGAGCTCGGTGTCCGCGTAGTGCCCAGATACCGGGGGTAAGCGCGCCCGGCCCCAAGGATTCGAAGCATGTCCCGCATCTCCAGGCTGCTGCACCCTGACGAATATCCCGTCGTCGAGACCGGCGTGCACCGCTCCGCCTTGATCGGGCCGCTCTTGACCACGGTCGTCGTGGTCACCGTCGCGGCGGTGCTGGGGTTCGTGTTCTCGCCCGACCGGGGGGACGACCTCGTCGATGTCGCCCTGGGGATCGCCACCGCGATGGCCGCGCTTCGCCTCGCGTGGAAGGTCGTGTCCCTGCGCAGGAAGACGATCGTGCTGACCGACCACCGCATCCTCGTCGTGACCGGGATGATCGCCCGGCAGGTGGTGTCGATCCCGTTCGGACGGATCGGCGACATCTCCTACCGCAGACCCTTGATGGGCCGCGTGCTGGGCTACGGGGTGATCGAGATGTCCGGTGTGGGGCCCCGCTTCGACCACCGCCCCCTGCTCAGGATCGAGCGCCTCCCGGAACCGGATCACTTCTACCGGACCCTCGCCTCCCTGATCGCCTCCAGGCGCCCGTCGGATCCCGACGCCGACGACGCCGAGCTCCTCGTCCCATTCGACGAGGCGGATACGGGGCCCATCCCTCGCGTCGTGGTCTAAGGTTGGTGCGGCTTTAGGTATTTTGCGCAATCTCGTTCTTTAGCGTCCCGATCCGGGCTAGGTTCCGGCTCTGGGACTTTCCCGTCCGGGGCCTCCCAGCCCTGCTCCAACGTCGGAGGTTTCGATGCGCCGCTTGATGGCAGTCGTGGTTACCGCCCTGCTCGGGGCCTCCCTGTTCGTGGCCGCCTCCCCCGTGCCCGCGCTCGGAGCCAAGGCCGCCCCTCTCAGGTGCTCGAAGAAGACGGTGGACGGCAAGTCGTTCCGGTTCTGCAAGGGCGCTGCGGTCCCGAAGATCAAGTCGGCCGACGGCACGGTTCTCCTGGACGCCGACGTGACGCTTCCGGCCACGAGCAAGAAGCCCCTCGGCTTGATCGTCATGCTTCACGGCTTGGGCGGTTCCAAGGAGTCGTACGAGTCCACAGCGGTCGAGGGGATCGAGGGCACCGGCGGGAAGTATCACTTCAACAACTACTGGTTCGCGTCGAAGGGCTACGCGGTCCTCAACTACACCGCGAGGGGATTCCACGAGGATGCGTGTCTCGACGACTCGGTCGAGTCCACCGACGGCAATCCCGTACTCTATGGACCGAGCCCCGCATGCCTTCCTCAGCTCGACAGCATCGATCACGAGATCAAAGACACGGAGTACCTGATCGGACGGCTGATCGACGGGACGCTGCTGAGCGACAAGTCCGTGGAGATAAGCCCCTCTCGCGTCGGCGTCGTTGGGGTTTCTTACGGGGGCGGCCACACCTGGCTGTTGTCGAGAAGGAACACGTTCAAGTCACCCAAGGGCACGAAGATCAAGATCGCGGCGGCCGTTCCGATCATCGGATGGACCGACCTCGTCAACGCGCTGATGCCCAACGGCAAGGCGCGCGACGACTTCATCCCGTCCCCCGACGTGGACCAGCGCGTCGCCGAGACCCCGGGCGTGCTCAAGGCTTCCTACATCGACGGTTTCTACCTGAGCATGAAGGTGACGTCCGCCGAGCGTGAGCTTCCGGGCTACATCCACGCGTGGAAGTCGAGATTCGATGAGGGGCCGCCGTACGAGGACGACGTTTCGCTCGATGCGATCACCAAGCTCCTCTCGAAGCGCTCGGCTTACTACGTCGACAAGAAGGGCGCCTTCGACACGCCCTTGTTGGTCATCGAGGGATTCACCGACACGCT
>JBKJZQ010000184.1:0-3775 GCA_046715095.1 Actinomycetota bacterium
TTCCAACACTGGCGGACCTCAAGGCAGTATCTCGCCGCCGAACCTCGCGACGACGGCCTGAAGCTTGTCCATGTCGGGCATCTGCTCGGGAGGCGGCGGAACAGTGCGACTCTGAGCTGGTTCACTCGTCGCCATGACAAGATCCTCGAAGCCACCGGGGGTCAGGATGAAGAGCATCCGACAGCCGTTGTCGCCAGCGGTGAAACTGTGGGGGATATCGCGTGGGCCGAATGCGTAGTCGCCGGCGGTTGCCTCGATTACTGTTCCGCCTATGTCCAGAGTCACGTCACCTTCGAGGATCCAGAAACCCTCGTCTTCGCGATGATGCACGTGACGAACGCCCTCGTACCCGCCACCGCAGGTAATCTCAACGAGCGTGAACTGGCCGCCTGTGTCGGCCGCCGTCGCCTTGATCTCGGCCAGCACCCCGAACCACCATCTCGCTTCGCCCTCCCCTCCGGCTACCGCCGCCGTCTTCAGAGTTTCCGTTTGAGCCATGACTGCCCTCCTGGATAGAGGCCGGATCGAGTTCCAAGCCGCCTCAACGGAGTATAATTGCATGATGTCATTTCGTCAATTAAGATTCTCACTTAAATGACTCCCCGCCGGTACGACATGGGCAAACGAGCCGCAGCCGTCGCGAGCACGCGCCAGAAGATCGTGGAGGCCACGCTCGAGCTCCACACCAATCAAGGAATATTGGCGACGAGCTGGGAGGACATCGCCAAACGGGCCGACGTGGCCGTGGGTACGGTCTATCGCCATTTCCCCTCGCTGGGCGAACTTCTTCCGGCATGTGGCGAGCTGACGATGGCGCGCCTCGGGCTGCCATCCGAAGAACACATCGCACAACTTTTCGAGGGTCTCAGCACTCGGCGGGAACTGCTGACACGCATGGTGACCGAGCTCTTCGTCCTTTACGAACGGGCCGCCGCTGAGATCCTCGCGATTCGAAGAAACAGACATGACTTGCCCCCCGTTCAAGAGGCCCACGAGTGGATCGAAAGCGTGATCGAGGGGGTGGTCCAACACGCCCTCGTGCCCCTGGAGGCCGACGAACGCGTCATGCGCGTCGTACGCGCGCTTGCCGATGTCTCGGTTTGGGAGGCGCTAAAGGTGCGGGGGATTACCGGAGAGGAGGCCGTAGATGCAATGACCGAGATCCTCGACCATTGGATCGCGGGCAGTGAGCCGAAGTGACGCGATCGGGTGCGCATTGGATCGATCCCTCCGGGAACGCCGAATGAGACTGGAGCAGGAGCAGATTTCGCCGGACGCCCTAAGGCCGCGGAAGGCCTCAAGGAGAAGCTCAGTCGGGTTCGAGCGACCCTCGGTTTGAGACCTCAATGAATCACTAGCCGAGGAGTTCGGCGATGCGGGTGACTCCTTCGATGAGGTCGTCGTCACCCAGCGCGTAGCTGAGGCGTGCGTAGCCGGGCGCTCCGAACCCCTCGCCCGGAACGATCGCGACCTTGACCTCGTCGAGGATGACCTCGGCAAGCTTGTCGGCCGAATCGATCTTCTGCCCGCCGATCGTTCGGCCGATGACGCCCTGGAACGACGGGAAGCAGTAGAACGCTCCCTCGGGTTCGTAGCAGACGACGCCGTCGATCTCGTTCAGCATCTTGGTCATCGTCACGCGCCTCCGGTCGAACGCCGAGCGCATCATGTCGACGGCGTCGAGACCCCCCGCGACCGCAGCGAGCGCGGCGGCTTGCGCGACGTTCGATACGTTCGAGGTCGCCTGTGACTGCAGAGAGGTCACCGCCGAGGCGACGTCGGCAGGCGCGATGAGCCACCCGACCCGCCACCCGGTCATGGCGTAGGTCTTGGCGACCCCGTTGACCACCACGCACCGGTCCCGGATCTCGGGAACCTCGACGGGGATCGAAGAGAAAACGTTGTCTCCGTACACGAGGTGCTCGTAGATCTCGTCGGTGACGACCCATAGCCCGCGACCTGCCGCCCATTCACCGATCGCCCTGACCTCGGCCGGTGGATAGACCGACCCGGTCGGGTTGGACGGCGACACGAACACCAGCGCCTTGGTCTTGTCGGTCACTGCGGCTTCAAGCTGCTTGATCGTGACCCGAAAGCCCGTTTCCTCGGTCGTCGGGAGTTCCACGGCGGAGCCTCCGGCGAAGCGGATCATCTCCGGATAACTGACCCAGTAGGGGGCGGGCAGGAGAACTTCGTCCCCCTCGTCGATGATCGCCAGGAAGGTCTCGAAGAGAGCGTGCTTGCCGCCGTTGGTCACGATCACCTGCGACGGCTGGACCTCGAGCCCCGAGTCCCTGAGCGTCTTGTCCGCGATCGCCGCGCGCAGGGCAGGGAGGCCGGGGCCCGGCGTGTAGTGGTGGTAGGGCTCGTGACGGCAGGCTTCGAGCGCCGCGTTCACGATGTGCTCGGGGGTCGGGAAATCGGGTTCGCCCGCGCCGAAACCGATCACGTTCTCGCCGGCCGCTTTCAGGGCCTTTGCCTTGGCATCGATAAGCAGGGTCGGAGATTCGTTGATCGCGGCTACCTTGCGGGAGATTCTGCGTTTCGGGATGATCCTCACCTCCTGTTTTGGCCGGTCGTCGAGACGACCGGCTCCTGGTCTGACGACCGGTTGGTTCTCGCTTGGCTATCGTGGTGCGCTGTGTTGGTTGATACGAGAATGGTGCGCCGAACCCCTGTCGCCCCCGCGACAAGATGTCTAAGAGATCCCTGAGGAGACCAAGTGACCCGATCGATCGAGATCCCCGCCGATTTGAAGCCCGGAGACGGCCGCTTCGGATCCGGGCCGTCGAAGGTCAGAAGTGATGCCGTTCGCGCCCTGGCGGAGATCGCGGATGACTATCTCGGGACCAGCCACCGGCAAGAGGGCGTCCGCTCGGTGGTTGCTCGCGTGAGAGAGGGTCTCGCCGACCTCTACGGCCGGCCGGACGGTTACGAGGTGGTACTCGGCGTCGGAGGAGCGACCGTGTTCTGGGACGCGATGGCGTTCGGACTGATCGAACGCAAGAGCTGTCACGCGGTGTTCGGCGAATTCTCTTCGAAGTGCGCCGCGGCTGCCGAGGCGCCACACCTTCATGCTCCGGCGATCGTGTCGGCCGAGCCGGGTTCCCATCCGGTCCTGCACGCGCACGACGGGGTCGACCTCTACGCGCTGACGCACAACGAGACCTCGACGGGCGTCATGATGCCGGTGCGGAGGCCGGCTCCCCAGGCCTTCGTCGCGGTCGACGCGACCTCGGCGGCCGGAGGAGTCCGGCTCGACGTGAACGAGGCCGACGTCTACTACTTCGCTCCGCAGAAGTGCTTCGCGTCCGATGGGGGCCTGTGGATCGCGCTCTGCTCTCCGGCCGCGATCGAACGCATCGAGAAGATCGCGGCGAGCGACCGCTGGATCCCCGCCTCGCTCGATCTCAAGATCGCCCTCGACAACTCGCGTAAGGATCAGACCTACAACACGCCGGCGCTGGCAACCCTCTTCCTGATGGCGGACCAGATCGATTGGTTCCGCGCGAACGGGGGCCTGGAGTGGGCGGCGTCCCGCTCCGAGGAGTCTTCGGCTGCTCTGTATTCGTGGGCCGAGGCTCACGCGCACGCCACCTCGTTCGTCAAGGTTCCGGAACAACGCAGCCCGGTGGTGGGAACGATCGACTTCGACGAGCACGTCGACGCCGCCGCGGTCGCCAGGGTGCTGCGCGCCAACGGCATCGTCGGCACCGAGCCGTACCGGAAGCTCGGCCGCAACCAGCTACGGATCGCCTGCTACCCGGCGATCGAG
>JBKJZQ010000185.1:0-7048 GCA_046715095.1 Actinomycetota bacterium
CCCCAGAACCTCGGCGCGTTGCAACCCATAGGTGTGACGCGCCGACGACGGTCTGCTCAGCAGCCGGTGCGCGGCGAGGGCGACGGCCAGGCCCCCGACGTCGGAGGACATGTGCGCGGCGTCCGCCAGCAGAGCAAGTGAGCCGAAGATAAGGCCGCCGGCCACCTCGACGCCGAGGAAGAGGCCGTTGGCGAGCAGGGACAGCTTGAGCGCTCGGGCCTGCTCGTGGCGGTGGTGGGAGCCTGTCATCAGGACCATTCTCCCCGAAGGGCCTTGCCGGCTGCCAGGATGACCCAGGACCGTACGGGACGCCTTAAAGGGGTTGTGGAGCAAGGCGAGCGCGGCCGGTCACCGGGACGCCGGGACGTCCGTGCAGCGGCGGGTCCCGTCGACCGTCTTTTCGGGACGGGGTTCCAGGACCAGCGGGTCGAGCGGTTCCTGATCGAAGTCGAACAGGTCGAACATGTCGTTGGCGCTCCCGTCCCGAGCGGTCAGGGGGTCGATACCGAATAGACGTTCCTGGAACGCGAGGAACGACGAGAACTCGAACGTCGTGTCGCTGATGTGCCTGCTCTTCGCCCATGGAGAGATGACAATCAGCGGAACGCGCGGCCCGAAGCCGAGATCGTCGACCTGCGGTGGCGGCACGTGGTCGTAGATCCCTCCGAAGTCGTCCCAGGTGATGAAGATCGCGGTGTGGGCCCAGTCCGGGCCACTCATCACCGCGTTGACTTGCTTGATGGTCCAGTTCTCGCCGACGCAGATGCTCCGACCGGGATGAGGGTGCTCATTGAACTTGGCCGGCGGCAACAGATAGGAGACCTGCGGCAATTCACCCGTCTCGGCATCCGCAAGGAAGCGCTCGGGGTCGATAACGTTGTCCCACCGCTCGGTGTTGCGGATCTCATCGATGGCGAGCAGAGGGTTGTGGAACTGCTCGGGCTTGCCGTAGTAGTTCCACGACACGCCGATCTTCTCGAGCTCGGGGAAGATCGTCCTGACGTCGAGGCACGCGCTGATCTCGCGGAACAGCGCACGGATCTTGGCGAGGCGGAGCTTCCTCTCCCATGCCATCAGCTTGGGATGGTGGGCGAGCCGGTTGAATCGCTCGCGCTTGTCCTCGCAATAGACCCCGCGGCCGTCCTCGGGAGTGAGCTTGTTGGACACCACCCGGCTCGCGCTCGCCGCCACCGTGTACATGTGCTCGGGGATCGTCGGCCCGTACATCGACGAGAACATCCGCTCACCGAGAACGAAGCGCTGCGCGTATTTCCAGTAGGCGGGGATGTCGGCTTGCCGGTACTGCGTGTACCCGTCGAGATAGCGGCCCCCGGAAATGCGATCGAAGCCGTTCATCTCCCCACCGTTGACGACCACCAGTCCCGAGATGAAGTCGTGCCCGATGTCGTGAGCGTAGATGTCCGGCGCTCGCTTCAATGGGACCTTGGAACCATCGAAGGTTCGTCCGGAGGTGACGCCGTCGGCCCCCGGGAACCGTCCGAAGAGGTTGTCGAAGGTGCGGTTCTCCTTGACGATGAACACGACCTTCTCGATGGGAACGTCTCCAGCCGGTGTCGCCTCGCCGCCGGCCTCTCCTCCGGGCGCTCCCCCGGACGAACCCGGTGACGGCGTGCACGCTCCGGCGGCCAGTATGACCATGAGTCCGGCGATCAGGAGACGGCGCATCCGGGAAACATAGCCCCCGCAAGCTCCGGCACCCCGCGCCATTTCCTGTTCTGTGTAGATATTTGCTCGCTTGCCGGTCCCTCCACCTACTGAGGAGTGATTTCGGCCCGGCGATGGAGCCCGCGAGCGCGGCTAACCTCCCTTGCATGTCTGAGTCCTTCTTCGTTCCTGAGGGGAACGACGTCTACCTCCCGACCGATCACACGATCGGGCCGTGGGACGCACGCGCGCAGCACGGGGGTCCCCCGGCGGCCCTTCTCGGGCGTGCGATCGAACGGGCCGAGGGCGGCGACGGCAAGCGCGTCGCCCGGGTCACCTTCGATTTCCTCCGCCCCGTGCCGCTCGATCCGGTCACCGTCGCATGCGAGGTGGTGCGTCCGGGCCGGCGCGTTGACCTCGTTCGGGCATCGCTCAGCGCGGGGGGCGACGTCGTCATGCGCGCGTCGGCGTGGCGCATCCGGACGACCGAGCTGGAGCTCCCCGAACCGCCCGTCGAGTCGTTCTCCGGACCGGAGGACGCGCGGCCGGTCGAGCTGTTCGAGAATCCCGCCACGCACACCGAGGATTTCTACCTTGCGGCGATGGACATCCGCTTCGCCGACGGCGCGTTCCTCGAGCCCGGACCGGCGACGGCCTGGTTCCGGGCGCGCCATCCCCTCGTCGCAGGCGAAGGCAACTCGCCGCTCACCGCGGTCCTGATCGCGGTCGACAGCGCCAGCGGGATCTCCGCGGAGCTGAACCCGAAGCAGTGGCTGTTCATCAACCCGGACATCAGCGTCTACCTGGCGCGCTACCCGACCGACGAGTGGGTGTGCATCGATGCGAAGAGCCACATCGAACCGTCCGGCATCGGGTTCGCCGGCGCGACAATCCGGGACCGCCGAGGTTCGATCGGTCGAAGCTCCCAGAGCCTCCTCGTCGACCGGCGGTAATTACGGCTTGGGTTCGAACGCGGCCTTGGCTTGTCCGGTGACGTTCGCCAGCAGGTTGGCGAACTCCATCGGGATCACGAGCTTTGTGGAGTCGCTCGCACCGAGTTCCTTGAGCGCCTCGAGGTACTGGAGGCTCATCGTGTTCGCCTCGAGACCCTGCGCGACCTCGGAGATCTGTTTGAGGGCGAGGGCGAAACCCTCCGCCCGGAGGATCGCGGCCTGACGACCACCCTCGGCCTCGAGGATCGAAGCCTGCTTGGAACCCTCGGCGACGGTCACCGCGGCTTGCTTGGAACCCTCGGCCTCGGTGACCACCGCTCGCCTCGTCCGCTCCGCCGACATCTGGCGGGTCATCGCTTCCTGGACCGCGGGCGGTGGCACGATCTCGCGGATCTCGACGTTGGTGACCTTCACGCCCCAGCGCTCGGTGACCTCATCGAGCTTCGTTCTGAGGACCTCGTTCATCAGCTCGCGTTTGGCGAGCACGTCGTCGAGGCTCATGTCACCCACGACCGACCGCAGGGTAGTGGCGGCGATGGTCTGCGCGGCACCGGCGAAGTTGCCGACCTCGACCACCGACATGACCCCGTTGACGACCTTGTAGAAGACGATGAAGTCGATCGAGATCGTTGCGTTGTCCTCGGTGATCGCGCTCTGGTGCGGGATGTCGAGGTAGAGCTCTCTCAGGTCGACCCATACCGCACGGTCGATCAACGGGATGAGGATGACGAGCCCCGGACCCTTGATGCCGAGGACGCGACCGAGCCGGAACACCACCAGGCGCTGGTACTCGCGCACGATCTTGAAGATCGAGACCGGGATGATGACCCCGAACAACAGGACTACGACCGCGAGACCTATCAGTACTTCGTTGCTCATGGATCCCCCTCGTTAAGTTGCTTCACCCGATCCGGTTAGTGACTCCTGGTTCGTGGTTCCTGGCGCTGGTTCGACGATCAGATAGAGACCTTCGGCCGCGATGACGACGACGCGCTCGCCCTCGGGGAGGGGACCGCTCGGCGAGCGGGCGCTCCATTCCTCCCCTGCGACGAGGACAACCCCGAGGGGGTCGATGGCCTTCTTGACGACGCCCTTCTTCCCGGTGACCCGGTCCTGAGCCATCTTGGAGGGGCTGTGCCGTTGCCGCAGCGCGGTCGGGATCACGAGGACGAAGAACAGCGCGGTGATCGCGGCGACCGGGATGATGGCGACCCACGACACGCTCGCGCCCGGGGTCGATGGGTCGAACAGCAGCAGACCGCCGGCGATGAGCGCGATCACTCCCCCGCCCGCGGGCAGACCGGTACCCGGGGTGTTCAGTTCGATGATGAAGAGCACGAACGACACGATCAGCAGCGCGAACCCCGCGCCCTCGATGGGAAGCATCCCGAACCCTGCGAGCGCCGCAATCAGAAACAACGCTCCGAGGATCCCCGGGATCGACACCCCCGGGTGAGTGAACTCGATGATCAACAGGATGAGACCCGCCCAGAACAAGATGAACGAGAGGTTGGAGGTGAACAGCCCGTGGAGGAACCGCGACCCGAGGCCCATATCACGCGGGCTCACCTCCGCGCCGGCGGAGCTGATGGTCACGGTGCCGTTCGGGGTCTCGACATTGCGGCCATCGACCTGGGCGAGGAGATCCTCGGTCGTGGGCGCGATCAGATCGATCACACCCAGTTCGAGAGCCTCTTCGGCCGGGACGCTGGCGGCGTTCCGGACCGCATCCTCGACCCAGTCGGGGTTGCGGCCGCGCTGCTCGGCGAGCCCCCGGATGTAGGCAACCGCGTCGTTCACGACCTTCTCGCGTTGGATGACACCCGAGACACCGACCGGGTGAGCGGCTCCGACGTTGGTACCGGGGGCCATCGCCGCGACGTGGCACGCGGTCAGGATGAAGGTTCCGGCCGATGCCGCCCTTGCTCCCTGGGGAGAGACGTAACAGATCACTGGTTGATCCGAGTTGAGGATCGCCTGGATGATGTCGCGCATCGAGCTATCGAGTCCCCCGGGCGTATCGATCGTGATGAGGACCGCCGACGCATCGTCGTTGGCGGCGTCGATCCCCGAGGTGATGTACGAGGCGACCAACGGGTCCACAACACCATCGAGTTCGAGTTCGATGATCGTGGGCCGTTCGTCTTGCGCGAGGGCGGACCCGGAGAGGGTCATGAAGGCGAGGGCAAGAAGGACGAAAGCGCCGAGCCGCTCGCCTCGGCGTAGCGGCCAGAACAAACAGGTCTTCACGAGGCAATCATGCACCCACCCGAGCCGCTATTCCATACACGGGGGTCGTGCCTCCAGAGTCTTAGAGCGCGGAACCAGCTCTTTCTCGGGGATCGAGGAAAGGGTGGTCCGGGTCACAGGTGGTCTCGGCGGCGCTCCTTACGTTCGGGAGCATGGACACCGACAGGGACGACCTCATCGCCAAGCTGGAAGCGGTCAAGCCGCGCCTCGAACAGATCCTCCGGAGCCACGGCGCGCACGAACCGGACTGGGGCCCGCTCGAGAAGGCGCTTCCCTACGAGTGGTGCGGGGGCTTCATGTTCATGGGCTACTCGGGCGTGATCCGCGTCTACAAGCACGGGCTCACCCGCAAACACCTGTACCTCGACCCGGATGGGAACGCGTACTCCTACGTCAGGTCGACGAAGCGCTACATCCGGCACAACCTGCACATGGCGATCGAGGAAGCGTTCGAGGGCCTCGATGAGACCGGCTACACGCGCGACACCCCGTACGACGACGACGTTCGAGCCGAGCGTGCCGAGCGTCTGGCCGACGCGGGGTGGACCACGATCACGGTCACCCCCTAGCGATCCTCTCGAGGATCGCAAGAACAAGGTGGTCGCATTCTTAGAGCTGCGCCGCGGCGGGCTTCGGTTGAGGTCCCGGGCAGCAGTCCCGAGCACAGATGTCGTGGCTCGGGGGGAAGTTGCCGGCGCACGCGCGCTCGGGCTTCGCGGTCATGCGCTCCCCGATCAGCTCGACGATCATCTTGATGTAGGCCGGGTGTGCACCCACCGTTTCAGCGCGCACCATGTTGAGCCCAGCCCTCGCCGCGGCCGCGGCCGCCTCGATGTCGAGGTCGAAGCGAACCTCGAGGTGATCGGACACGAACCCCACCGGTACGACGACGACATCACTAACGCCGCCGGCCGCGAGCTTCTCGAGATGGTCTGAGATGTCGGGCTCGAGCCACGGGATGTGCGGTGGCCCGGAGCGGGACTGGTAGACGAGCTCCCAGGAGTGATCGCCGGTCGCGGCACTCACCAGGCAACAGGTTTCTCGCAGCTGATCGATGTAGCTCGACGTCTCGGCCATCGCCACCGGTACCGAGTGGGAGGTGAAGGCGATGCGTGCGGCAGCGCGCCGTCGGGCAGGAATCGCTTCGAACGCGCTCGCGACCTTTTCGATGAGGGGCTCGACGAAGCCGGGGTGGTTGAAGAACACCCGCAGCTTGTCGATCTCCGGGGCCCCCGGGACCTCGGCGAGCGCCGCGGCGATGTCCTCCCGGTACTGCCGGCAGCCCGAGTAGGACGAGAAGGCCGAGGTCACGAAGCAGATCGCTCGCTCCACGCCGTCCTCGGTCATCCGGCGGACCGCGTCGGTCACGTAGGGCTCCCAGTTCCGGTTCCCCCAGTAGACCGGGAGGTCGAGGCCGGCGGCGGCCAGCGCCTCCTCAAGCGCCGCGATGACCGCACGGTTCTGCGAGTTGATCGGGCTCACGCCGCCGAAGGTGAGGTAGTGCTCGGCAACCTCGTCGAGGCGGTCATTCGATACGCCTCGCCCCCGGGCCACGTTCTCCAGGAAAGGGATGACGTCCTCGGGGCCCTCGGGGCCCCCGAAAGAGAGGTAGAGAACCCCGCCGTAGGTCCGGCCGGCGTCGTCCGGGGCGCCGTGGGTGGGCTTCGTGGTCATAGAAGGAGCATAAGAGCGCCGTGGGGCTTCGGGTCCAGGGGGCGGTGTCCGCACGTAGCCATCCGGTACCGCCCCCGGACCGACGCCCTCTCGAGCAGCAGCCCTCCACACAAATAGCTCGAAGTAGGGAATCCGCGGATGCTTCCCACATCCCCGCGAGCGAGAACCACATCTCGAGCGGAGGCTCCTTGCCCCGGAAGCGGGGATAGAACTCGCAGGGCCCAAGCAACCCGTCTCCGATACAGACCGCCGCCATCATGTCCGCTTCCGCCCTCCCGATGGTGAAGACGAGCGGCTCGATCGCATCAGACGGCCCCAATCCGAATGCCATTGACCCTCCTTCGCGCTTGCCGAAGGAGGAGTGCATCAGCAGGAAAGCGCCACGGGTGAGGCGCACGTCACAGGCCGGACGGTTGTGGAGGTCGGACCGGAACCATTGAGTAGGCTCAAAGAAGACTGCCCACAACGACTCCTTAGGGGATTCTCACCCATGAAGCTTGTTTCCT
>JBKJZQ010000186.1:0-16124 GCA_046715095.1 Actinomycetota bacterium
CGTCAGACCATCATCGACGCCCTTCTCAGCTTCGGTCCCGATGTGCTCGGCCGGCTTGCCGCTCAGGCCTACGAGTCCACGGACTCGAACGAGCGGGCCCTCGGCCTCGCGATGCTGGTCCGCCTGGGCAACGGCGGAAGCCATGAACTGCTGATCGACTCTCTATCCGATCCCTCGACCGACGTCCGCGCCGAAGCACTGGCCGCGATCATCGGCCGGCCGGACGCGATGGACATCGACGCCGTTGGTGCTCGGGTCCGTGATCCGCACGCCCAGGTACGGGCGCTGGCAGTTTCCGCCCTTGCCTCGGTCGACGACGATCGTTCCCTTCCCTACTTGCTGGACGCATCTCAGGACCCGGTGGAGGAGGTCAGGAGCTCGGCTCGTGGAGTGATCCTCGAGCGTCGTTCGAGCTCGGTCGCCCAGATGCTGATCAACGCCCTCGGAACCCCGAACCTCAGGAGAACGTCGGCCGAGCTGCTCACCCAGATGGGTGAGGTCGCGACCGACGCGCTGGTGGCTGCGCTCGTCGGTGCAGACCCGGACCTCAAGAGGATTATCGGCGAGACGCTGTCTTCGTCGGGAGCCGCCGAGAACCTGATCAAAGAGCTCTCCGGCCGTTCCGTGGCACAACGGGAGCGAGCCATCGATGCTCTCGGTGCGATGAGGGCGCCCCACGCGGTCGATGCACTCATCGCTCGTCTCGAGGACCCGGACGGCACCGTCCGCTCCAAGGCGGCCGAGGTCCTGGGAGATCTGGGAGACGTCCGGGCGGTGGAGCCGCTCAAGCGGGTCTTCGTCGCCGACCCGGACATGGATGTTGTCGCTGCGACCGAACGGTCTTTGAGAAAACTGACGGGACCGCCCTCTTCGGGCGGAACGACGGAAGGCTAGGGGAACACGAGCATGGCGGACATGGGACAAGTAGTGATGCAGCAACCCGTGTCCAGAGATCGCTCGGGTCCCTCGGACCTTCACGTCGTCCTGACGACCGAAGGTACCTACCCGCACTTCCGGGGTGGAGTGAGCACGTGGTGCGAAGCGCTGATCCGCGGGATGCCCGAGACCGATTTCACGGTCTGGGCCCTGATGATGAACCCGTTCATCTCTTCGCAATATGTGCTGCCCCGCAACGTGAAGCGCTTTTTCGGTCTCCCCCTTTGGGGCACCGAAGAGCCGGTCGAGTACACGTCCGAGGTTCCTGCAGCGAAGGCGATCTATCTCGCCCGCCGGACGCGTGAGACCCAGGCCAAGGAGGGATTCGTTCCTCTCTTGAAGGAGCTCCTGACCGAGACCGGTTCTGCCGATTTCGATCCCGGGCACTTCGGCCAGTTGCTGTACCAGCTCCACCTCTACTTCCGCGAGAACGACTACCGCGCGACATTCAGGTCGCGTGCGACGTGGGAGGCGGTGACCGAGGTCTTCCTCCGGGCCAACACAGGCGAATACAACGACGCCGAGGAGTACGAGACCTCCGACCCTTACGGCGAGGAAGTCATCGAGGAAGAGGACAACAACCCGGAGCGTGGCCCTAGCCGTGCCGAGGCGAGGGACCTGTTCCGTCAGCTCCGTCGTCCCGAGGAAGCTCAGCCTCCTCAGAACGGCAGGAACGGCGAGCACCTTCCGTCGCTCAACGACGCGACCGAGGGGCTCAGGTGGCTGTACCGCCTCCTGTTGCCGCTCAACGTTCCGATCCCCGAGGCCGATGTGGTGCACTCTTCGGCCGCCGGTTTCTGCGCGATCCCCGGGATCCTCGCCAAGGTCGAGAAGGGCACGCCGTTCCTCTTGACCGAGCACGGCGTCTACATGCGTGAGCAGTATCTGGCCATGGCCCGGTACGGCTTCCCCTACTACCTGAAGAAGTTCCTGGTCCAGATGATCGCTGCGGTCTCCCGAACCGCGTACTACTACGCGGACCAGATCACCCCGGTGTGCGAGTTCAACGCTCGCTGGGAGGTGCGCAACGGCGCCGACCGCGATCGGATCCGCGTCATCTACAACGGGGTCGACCCTGTGGCGTTCAGCCCGCGCAGGGTGTCGCGACCGTCGGCTCCGACGGTCGTATCGCTCGCTCGTATCGACCCCCTGAAGGATCTCGAAACGTTCCTCCGGGTGGCCGACCTGGTGCGGCAGCACATCCCGAGCGTCCAGTTCCTGCACTACGGGCCGGTCGTCGATCGTGAATACGACAAGACCGTCAAGGCGCTTCACCGTGACCTGAACCTCGGTAACACGGTGAAGTTCATGGGAGCGACCGACAACCCGGCCGAGGCTTACAACCAGGCCGACGTCGTCCTTCTGACCAGCATCTCCGAGGCGTTCCCCTACTCGGTCGTCGAATCACTGATGTGTGGCAAGCCGGTCGTCTCGACCGATGTCGGAGGCGTCCGCGAGGCCCTCGAAGGTGTTGGGCTTCTGGCCCGTCCGAAGGACGTCGAAGGGCTCGCCGATGCGACCCTCCGCCTGCTCAACATCGATGCGCCTGGACGGCAGGAGCTCGAAGCGGCATGCCGTGACCGTGCGCTGAACCGGTTCACGATCGATGCGGTGCTCGAGAACTACCGCAGGACCTACGTCACCCTCGCCGAGGCTTACCGTCGAGAGCGGGCTGCCGGTCGGATCCCCGAGCCGCTGAAGCCTCAGCCGACGGGCGTGGCCGAGACGCCGGAGGTCGCTCCCCCTGCAGAGATCAGGGAGGAGATCGAGAAGCAGCGGATGATGCCTCCCGAGGAGCTCGAGGTCGTCTCGGATTCAGGGGACATCGACCACACCCCCGAGGGCGACGCCGGCATCCTGGAACCGACGTCCCCGGTGATCGAGCCGGAGCACGACTTCGAGGTTCGGGAACTACAGCCGGCCGTCGGGGTCTCGCTCAACTCGGATGATCCTCGCGAGCGCATCGCGGCGTTCGAGGAGACATACCGCAGAGGCGGCGCCGAGCTGTCGGAGGCCGTGCGCACGCTGCTCGATGATCCCGACCCCGAGATCCGCCGCCGTGCGATCGCACCAGCGGCCACCGCGGAAGTACTGCCCAGGACCGAGTCGATCCACCTGCTCTCGCAGGTTCTGAGTTCAGATCCTGACCCGACCGTTAGGAGCGCGGCGGCGGCTGCCCTGGCGACAGTCCTGGCACGCGAAGAGTCGTAGATGGCTGTTGGAAACCCGAGCATCGAGGAACTCACCGACGAGCTGTGCCCGGCGAGGAACTTCCGGATGGGAAGTTGAGATGGCGTCTGACGGAAAAGCCGGCGCTGTCTCCTACCCGGACCTCGTAGTGGGCGTCCCGTCCCGGCGGGATACACGGCCGTGGCGAAGACCTACCTGGAGATCTACTCGCAGATCGCCGGTCCCGAGGACTCGCCGGGCGAGCTCCCTCGTTGCCGTGTGAGGCAGTTACCGGGCCGGCTGCTTGCGGGCGGCGAAGAACGCCTGGATGATGTCGGGATCGAACTGGGTTCCGGCCCCCTGCAAGAGACTGGCCATCGCATCCGACGCCGGCATCCCTTCGCGCCACGGGCGGGGCGAGATCAGCGCGTCGAACACCTCGGCGACGGCGATGATCCTGCCCGCCAGAGGGGTGCGGTCGCCCAGGACGTTGTCGGGGTAACCGGCTCCGTCCCAACGCTCGTGGTGGCCCCGGATGGCCGCAGCGACCTCTTCGGGAAACCCTGCGCCGAGCATGATCGCGGCGCCCAGCTCGGGGTGCCGCCTGACCGCGTCTCGTTCGACATCGTCAAGCTTGATCTTGGACAGCGCCTGGGTGCCACAGAATCCGGATGCGACGTCGTGGAGCCTCGCCGCGACCTCGATCGTGCGCCTGGTGCGACGATCACAGTTCATCTGGTGGGAGATCGACGATGCCACCCGCATGACCCTGACCGAGTGGCCGAAGGTGTGGGCTGCTCGTGCATCCACCGCGTCCGCGAGTGTTTGCATCGTGCGGTAGCGGACCAGACGATCGTCGCCGGGGTTCCCGAGCTGACGGATGCCGTCCTCGAGGATGGCCACCGAGGTGGGGGAGCTCCGGTGGGCCGAGATGACCATCAGCTCGCCCTTCGCGTCGATCCTCACGACGTCGGCGTCGAGCTCGATCTTGATGGCGCTCAGGAGCAATTCCTTGAGGTCCTCGATCGGTCCGGCGATGAGCTCGGAGGCGGCACGCTCGGCCGTGAGGCGCTCGTGCTCGCTCGTGCGGCGCTCCTCGACCGAGGCCTGGATCAGCTTCTCGGACGTATCCTGGGCCGCCTTCTGGACCGCGCGGGTGCGTACGGGACCGATGCGGGAACTGAGCCACGGACCGAGGCGAGCGAGGCCCGCGCGGCCCTGATAGCCGAGGGGGACGATCAGGTAGTGACCGTCGCCGCCCCAGAGCCAGCCCATCTCGGGCTCGACCCAGTGCATACGCAGCTCGGCGGGTTGTCCTTCGGGGGATCTCCTATCGCTCGCCCACAGAACGAAGCCGCCGTCGGGGTGCGGGACGTAGACGGCCGCCGTGTCGGTCTTGGCGGCACGCCTGAGGAGCACCGCGGAGGTCCTGGCCGCGACCCCCATCGGGGAAGCCACTATCGGAGAGCCGTGGTCACTGTGAATGGTCTCGGTTCCTTGAGCGCTGCTCATGGTTGCCTTTCGGCCACCGGTTTCGGGACCTTCGTCGTTTGGAGAGATCACGCTGAAGTTATCGGCACCAGGAGCCGAAGGTTTAGGTATCGGAAAGCGGTTCGTCCGCATTTCCCGACCCTCAGCCGAGGCGTCCGAGTGCTGACGGGCGAGGTGATGTCGGGACGAGGATGTTGGAGGCGATAGGACAGCATGCGGATCTTGGTCACCGGCGGCGCTGGTTTCATCGGGTCTCACCTCAGTGAGGCCCTCCTTTGGCGTGGCGACGAAGTGGTCGTTCTCGACGACCTTTCCACGGGGGCCCAGGAGAAGATCCGCATCCTCGACGGCCGGGCGGGGTTCAGGCTCACGGTCGGTTCCGTGACCGACACCGGCGTCGTGGACGGTCTCGTCAAAGGGGTCGATGCGGTGGTCCACCTGGCCGCGGTCCCCGGTCGTTCATCCTCCGACAGGCTCCAGGCGAACGCCGAGGGCACGGCCAACATCCTCGAGGCCGCCGCCCGCTTCAACCGGCCGACGATCATCGCGACGACCTCCAATCACTCTTCACCCGAGCGAGATGCCGCCGACGACGAGATGGGCCACAAGCTCGCGATCGAACGCGGTATCCCCGTAACCGTCGCTCGGTTCCGGAACGTGGTCGGACCACGGCAGTCGATCGGCTACGCGAAGATCCTACCGAGATTCGTCCGCCGGGCACTGCGCGGTGAGGACATCACGGTGCGCGGAGACGGGAGCCAGGTTCGCAGCTTCTGTTACGTCGACGACGTCGTCGACGGACTGACCGCGCTGGTCGATGCCGAGAACACCGCCGGAAACGTCTACACGTTCGGATCGGCGGAGGAGATCGCGATCGTTGAGCTCGCGCAGCGGGCCCTCGAGGTTACGGAATCGACCTCGAGTGTGGTCTTCGTCCCTCCGGAAGACCTGACCTCGTATCACGTCGGCGGTCAGTACAACGTCCCCGACATCAGCCGTGCCAGGGCCGATCTCGGGTTCGAACCCCGGTGGTCGCTGAACGATTCGCTCGCCGCGGTTGCCGCCGCGTTCCTCGGCCGTCCGATCGTCAAGCCGACCGACCTCGAAGCGGTTCAGGAGCTCCTGCTCCTTCAGGAGGGATCCGTCCCCCCCAGCCCCACCGCAAGTGAGCCCGGGGGGGGACCGTCCCCACGAGATCTCGAAGGCCCGGCCCCGGTGGGGTCGCCTCCTGCACCGGTGCCCGCGTCTTCGGACACGTTCTTTCCCAGAGCAGTCGACGGCCCCCTCGCCGACGATTCGTTCTTGATGGGTGGGACCGGCCCGGCGATGCCGCTCAAACGGTTCCCGCCACCTCCGCCTCCGCGCCTCCCTGACAAGAAGGGAAGGCCGTTCGTCTCGGTGATCGTGCCCGTCTTCAACGAGGCACCTTCGATCGCGGAGTGCATCCGTCGTCTTCGTTCGCTCGCCGAGATCGACGAGCTGATCGTGGTGAACGACGGTTCCGACGACGGCACCGGGGACGAGCTCGGACGCGTCACCGACCTCGTCGACATCGTGATCAACCTGCCCAAGAACAGCGGTAAGGGTGCCGCCGTGAAAGCCGGCGTCGCTCGGAGCCGGGGAGAGATCGTGGTCGTACACGACTCCGACCTCGAGGTGGATCCCGCCGACATCCCGAACCTGATACGCCCGATCGTCGAAGGCGATGCGGACGTCGTCACCGGCAACCGCTTTCACGCCGGCAACAGGGGCCTCGTTACCCAGCGGCAGTGGGCGGTCAACCGCCTGCTGACCGAGTTCGGCAACACGATCTACGGGATCTACGTGCAGGACATCGCAACCGGGTCCCGCGCCATCCGCCGGGACCTCTTCAACGCGATCGATCCAGTCTCGGATCGCTTCGAGTTCGAATCGGAGCTTCAGGCGAAGGCGGCCCGGCTCAAGGCCCGGAGGGTCGAGATCGAAGTCACGTTCCGCCCCCGGGCCAAGAAGCAGGGCAAGAAGGCCTGCTGGACCGATGGGGTCCGGGCCGCGCGCGCCCTTCTCAGGTTCAGGTTGTGGAAGCCGCCGGTTCCCTGGGAGAGTCCCGCGGCCGGAAAGGTCCCCGCGGCCGCCGCGCTCAGATGGCAGGGTCCGAAGATCGTGTTCCCGGATGCGGGCGTCCCGCCCCCACTGAATCCCCCGAACAGACCGGCCCCGGGCGAGGCTCCGTCGCCGCGGTTCGTCGTGCCCCTGTACCTCCGAGGCGGCAAGATCGCCCGGCCCGACAGCCACCCGGTCCGGTGGGACCCGGCGGGCGACGCGGGCCAGCAGACCCGCTCCCTGGGCTCCGACGCCAAAGGCGCCTAGCGTCCTCCTCTTGCGGGCCGCGTGGCCGTCGCGTCAGCCGGCCCAACTTTTCCACCCAGACGACCTCACAGGTTGAATCAGCGGAAAAGAACGGGAGCTAGGAGTACGGGGGTGCCGCCGTCGAATGCGAGTTTGCCCACGGTTCGAGCCTAACGGCGCGCATGCTCGGCCCGGTGGTTTGGTGACCGAGCGCGGGGGCGGGTGGGAGATGGAGATGAGCACTGGAGATGGGGCGGGAGGGGAGAAAATAGGATGGTGGCCGTCGATCCGTCTTCCACCGAGGAGGAACCCTGAGCGAGAAGCGAGGCCTCGATCCCGAAACGATCGCGATCCATGCGGGGCGCGGGCCGAGGGACGTCGGGGCACCGATGTCGGTGCCTCCGGTACTTACCTCTACCTATCTGAAGGGCGGCGAGGTCGGCTACGCGCGCTACGGTAATCCCACGTGGTCCGCGTTCGAAGAAGCGATCGGCGCGCTGGAAGGGGGCCGGGCGCTCGCGTTCTCATCGGGGATGGGAGCGGCGTCCGCGGTGCTCGGACTCGTTCCGCTCGGTGCCGTCGTCGCGGCTCCGATGGATGCGTACACCGGAACCAGGTTCTTGCTTACCGACCTCGAGAAGAAGGGCCGGCTCCGGTTCGCGCCCGTCGACGTGACCGATGCCGGCGCGACCCTTTCCGCGCTCGAGGCTGGCGGAATGCTGTGGATCGAATCGCCGACGAACCCGATGCTGCGCGTTGCCGACATCGCACAACTCGCCGAGGAAGCACACGAGCGAGGAGCGACGGTGGTGGTCGACAACACCTTCGCGACCCCGCTGTTGCAGAACCCACTGGAGCTGGGGGCGGACGTCGTGGTCCACAGCGCCACCAAGTACCTCTCTGGACACTCGGATGTGCTGCTCGGCGCGGTGGTGACCCGGGACGACCACCTCTACGACGAGTACTACGGGGCGCGCGTCCTCGGCGGAGCCATCCCCGGACCGATGGAGACGTTCCTGGCTCTCCGCGGCATGCGGACCCTGGGCGTAAGGCTCGAGCGTCAGCTCGCCAATGCAATGGAGCTGGCGACACGTCTCGATGCGGATGCGCGCGTGACCAAGGTCAGGTACCCGGGGCTCGGGAATGATCCCGGCCACGAGCTGGCCGCGCGACAGATGCGCGGTTTCGGCGCGATGGTGTCGTTCGAGCTGCCGAGCGTGGAGGCATCGGACGCTCTGTGTGCCGCGATCGAGCTCATCGCCCACGCGACAAGTCTCGGCGGAGTCGAGACGACGCTCGAGAGACGTGGAACCTGGGAGGGAGAAGGACTGACGCCCGGCTCACTGATCCGCATGAGTGTCGGATGCGAGAACGTTGAGGATCTGTGGAGCGATCTTTCTTCCGCACTCGGACCTCTGTCCGGTACGTAGTTATGCGTAACTAGTCACCGAGGCGACATTCCGATACATGATCAGGCCCACGTTCAACGACGAACGGGGAGACAAAGAGGGGATGAACGGTCAATGAAGACCGCCCGCGAACTAGGTCACCGCTTCGATCATCATCCGCCGCACCATCCGGTGCAGGTTGGGCTCTTCACCGCAGATTCGCATTACGACGACGTTGGTTGCCTCGTGCGCCCCTGCGCGTCGTGTGGGGGACAGGCGATGGCGGACGTCTACGCCGCGGTCGTCGAAACATCCCCCGAAAGGCATTCGTTCCCGGTCACAGGAAAGATCACCACGTTCGTCGCCGCGGACAAGCCCCACTGGTTCGTGTGTGCCGCGTGCGGCGGGTTCGGGGCGCTCGACCGGCAGGCGATCGACGATGCGCCCGCGCCAGGATCCAACCAGCCGTCCTGACCCAGTCGCCGAGCACCCCTTACCTCCATGTAACTTGGCGCGATGATGTCGGCCACCAAACGCTCCTACCTGATCGGGGTGGGCTTCCTCGGGGGTCTCCTCGGCGGCCTCTTGGGGGTTGGTGGCGGGATCGTGATAGTGCCCCTGCTCGTTGTCGTGGCGGGCTCTAGTCAGCACGAGGCCCATGCGACATCGCTCGCGGCGATCATCCCCATAGCGGTCGTCGGCGCCGCGAGGTTCGGATCCGCCGGCGAACTCGACATCACCGCGGCAGCCGTCTTGGTCGCGGGGACGCTCGTGGGAGCACCTTTGGGGGCACGGGTGATGGCCGGGATGTCCGAAGGCACGCTCAAGGTCCTCTTCGGGGCGCTCACGGTCGTGATCGGAGCCTTGATGTTATGGAGCTGAGCCTGGGGCTGATCGCCCTCGTCCTGCTCGCGGGATTCTCGGTGGGCTTCTTCTCGGCAATGTTCGGGGGCGGTGGAGGCGTGATCATGGTCCCGTTCATGGTGCTCGTACTCGACGTCACACAGCACACCGCGGAAGGGACCTCGCTTCTGGTGATCATCCCTACCGCGATCGCGGGCGTCCTCGCGCACCGGCGCAAAGGATTCGTCTCCTTCTCCCACGGGCTGCTCTTGGGCGGGGGCGGCGCGATCGGCGCGTACCTGGGGGCGAGCTTCGCCCTGCGTATCGAGGAAGGCTCGCTCACGAGAGGCTTCGCGGTGTTCGTGATCGTGTGCGGGCTCTGGATCGCCCACCAGGGTTGGAAGCTCCGCCGCCTCGGATGAATCACTATCTCTTCACACTCATGAAGTAGTGGCATAACGGAAGGACCACTATGCCTTTTGTCCAAGCTCGCTTGAAACGTCCGGTCGGACCTCTGGGGAGTAGTGGGGAGTAGTAGGCTGGCCGGGACCGAAACGAAAACAGCGCGTCTCCGGGGGGAATGAGGTGTAACCGTGAGTGAAACCAGTGCTTTCCGGCGACTGCCGTGGATCCTTGCGATGGTCCTGCTGTTCACGGCTTGTGCTCCGGGGGAAGAGACCGCCGAGCGGGAGGGGACGACAGAGATCCCCGACGAGATCGTGATCGGAGCGACTCTTCCGCTCACCGGCGAGGAGTCAAGGGCCGGCGAGCTCTTCAAAGAGGGCTACGAATTCGCTTTCGAGGAGGTCACCGACGGGGGCGGCCTGCAGGTGGGTGACAAGAAGGTGGACGTGAGCCTGAACCTGCTGGACGACACCTCGGACCAGGCGACAGCCGTGAACCTCGCGGAGCGGCTCATCACGAGAGACGGTGTCGACTTCATGCTCGGCACGTATTCGACCTCACTCGTAGAGGCTCAGAGCACGGTGGCCGAGCTGAACGAGATTCCCTACGTGAACGGCGGAGGAGCCGCGACCTCGATCTACGGCCGCGGATACAAATGGATCTTCGGCGCGCTGGCGCCCGTCGAGTTGCTCGCCAGGACGCAGATGGAATGGATCGTCGAGCAGCAGCAGGCCGGCAATCTTCCCGAGCCGGCCACGATCGCGGTGCTGTGGGAGAACACGTCTCACGGCGAGGACTACCTTGCCGGGATAGAGGGATTCGCCGGGGAGAGCAATGGAGCCTTCGAGGTTGCCCTGGATGAGTCCTTCGAACTCGACAGCAAGGACTTCGGGCCCCTGCTGAGCGAGGTCAAGTCCTCGGACGTCGATCTGTTCATGGCCGACGCGCACCTGCCCGACTTCATCACAATGCATCGCCAGTATCTGAGCTCCGACCTGTGTCACGACGTGATTACATACGGCGCGCGCGGCTCCGAGAGCGATGCGGCCGAAGCTCTGGGCGAAGACAACATCGCCTTCGTGCTGTCGGCGGTGTGGTGGCACCCACTCCTTTCTGACCAGAGCGCGGCCAGCCAAGAGTTCCTGGACGCTTTCAATGAGAAGTTCGGCCGGGATCCCGAGTGGTACCAGGCACTCGGTTACGAGGCCGCTCGCGCTCTATTTACGGCCATCGAAGAGGCGGGAAGCGTAGACCGGGAGGCGGTGCGAACTGCTCTGAGCGAGCTCGAGATGGAGTCTCTTGTTCCGGGCGGCACGCTCAGCTTTCCCGCGGAGAGCGGAGGCCAAGCGCAGTATCCCTTCCTGGTTCAGCAGAACATACCGGGGAAGGGTTCGCCCATCATCTACCCAGACGAGCTCGCAACCGGCGAGGGAGTGACGCCCAACCCCACGTGCCAAAGCGGTGGATGAGGTCCTTAGGCTGAGCGTCTCGGCGCTCCTGCTCGCCGGGCTGTACTCGATCATGGCGTACGGCCTGGGCCTTATCTATGGGGTGCTCCGGGTCGTGAACCTCGCGCACGCAGGGGTGATCATGGCCGCCGCCTACATGACCTGGGCGATCCACCGCGCTACGGGGTTTGATCCCTACCTCTCGATTCCGGTGGTGCTCGTGGCCTTCTTCGGCTTCGGGGTGGTTCTTTACAAGGGACTCGTGCGCTTCCTACCGCGCGGCGCCGCCGGGGGAGTGCAGTCACTCCTGCTGCTGTTCGGGGTGTGGCTGCTGATGCGCAACGCGGCCTACCTACTGTTCACTGGCAATGACAGAGCGATCCGCACGGGCTATTCGACGAAGTCGGTGTCGTTCCTTGGGACTGCGGTGGGGCTGAACCGAGTCATCGTGTTCCTGATTGCGATCGTCGTGCTCGCGGCCTTGCACCTCTTTCTGACGCGCACCTACTCCGGGAAGGCGATAAGGGCGGTCGCGCAGAATCCTGACAGCTGTGCTCTCGTCGGGATCAATGTGGAGCGCACCTATACGCTCACCTTCGGGATCGGCACCGCGCTCGGAGGGCTTGCGGGATTGCTCTTGGCCACGATCTTTGCTTTCAATCCTGCTGCGGGGGCCGTGGAGCTGCTCAAGAGCTTCGTCGTCGTCGTGCTAGGTGGGCTGGGTAGCGTAGTCGGGATCGCGTTGGGAGCGCTGGTGCTGGCGGCGGCCGAGAGCTTCTCGATCCTTGTGATGCCGTCGTATCTCACCGGAGCAGTGGGTTTCGTGCTCCTGGTGTTGGTGCTGGTGGTCCGTCCTGGCGGCCTGTTCGGCCAACGGGTACTTGGGTGAAGGAACTGCGGAAGCGGCTGCCGGAGTGGGCCTCGCCGGCGGCGCTCCTGGCCTTCGTCATCGGCTTCGCCGCCCTCTACTCGTTACCTCTGCTGTTGACCATGAATCCCTACACGCAGCAAATAATCACGCAGACCTTCATGTTCGTGTCGGTGGCTCTGGCATGGAACTGGCTCGGGGGTTACGTGGGGCAGATCAGCTTCGGACACTCCGCGATGTTCGGCATAGGGGGGTTCGTGACCGCCAAGCTGCTCTTGAGCACAGGGGTGCCGTTCTTCGTCGCATGGCTCGTTGGGGGACTGGCGGCCGGAACCTTCGCGCTCTTGTGGGGTCACCCCACGCTGCGCCTGCGAGGACCCTACTTCGCCATCGCGACGATCGGTGTGGGGGAGGCAACACGGCTCATCGCCACTTTCTGGAGCGACTTCACCGGGGGCTCGTCGGGGACATCGCTGCCACTGACGGGAAGCGTGACGAAGTACCAACTCTATTTCTACGCGCTGTACGTCGCCGCGGGCGTGGTCGCGTTGTCCTACGGCCTGCGCAAGTCGCGGGTGGGGCTCGGGCTGTTCGCCATCAAGGAGGACGTCGAGGCAGCAGCCGACGTCGGCGTCAGCGCGAGCTTTTACCAAGACCTTGTGCTGTTTCTGAGCGGCGCCGTGGTCGGGATCGTGGGAGGGCAATACGCATCGTTTTTCGCCTTCATCGAACCCAGTGACATGTTCGGTTTCGAGCGAGCGATCTCGTTCGTCTTGATGGGTGTCATAGGCGGCATCGGTACGATCATCGGCCCGGCCCTCGGGGCAGTCGTGTTCGTGATTTTGCAAGAGACTCTCATCGCGACCTACCGAGACCTGTATCTCGGTCTGTTCGGACTGCTTCTGATCGTGGTCATCCTTTTCGAGCCACTCGGATTGTCCGGGCTTCTGGTGCGGGCGGCGCGGTGGTTCGGCTTCCGTCCTGGGGCCCGCCTGGCTTCAGGTGGACTGAGCCCTGCGGCCGCCGTCACGCCGGCGGCCGAAACGCCCGACGCGGAGGAAAAGGCGTGACCGCGCTGCTGGAGGGACACCGCGTCAGCCGTTATTTCGGTGGGCTCAAGGCCGTGGATGATGTCGGTTTCGAGTTAGACGAGGGCGAGATCCTCGGGCTCATAGGTCCAAATGGAGCCGGTAAGACGACTCTGTTCAGTGTGATTGCGGGTTCGATCAAGCCGACTTCCGGCACCGTGAAGCTCGATGGCAAGGACATTGCGGGGGGGCCCGCGCACAAGGTCGTGCGCGCCGGGATCTGCCGCACGCATCAGATAGTTCGCTCGTTCGGCAAGCTATCCGTGCTCGACAACGTCGTGGTGGGCGCTTTCTACGGACCGACGACAGCACACCGGGCTCGTTCCATGCGCACGGCCCGCGACGAGGCGATGGAGGCGTTGGGGCTCGTCGATCTCGCTGATCGGGCACACGAGCTCCCGGGCCAGCTAACGCTTTCGGGCCGGAAGAAACTCGAAGTGGCGCGCTCTCTCGCCACTAAGCCGCGCGTCTTGTTGCTCGACGAGGTCGTGGCGGGGCTCAACCCCGTCGAGGCCGACAAGATGGTCGACTTGATTCGCCGCATCCGGGACATGGGGATGTCCATCATCGTGATCGAGCACGTGCTGCGGGCGCTGATGGGCCTGTCCGACCGGGTCATGGTGCTGGACTACGGCAAGAAGATCGCCGAGGGCTCACCCGAAGAGGTCGTCAACGATGCCGGCGTGATCGAGGCGTACCTCGGCAAGGAGGCCGACGACGTTCCCAGCTCGGCGGGGGGAAGCGAACCGAGCTCCGATGCTTGAGGTCGACGCAATCGACGTCTTCTACGGCGATGCCCAAGCGCTGGAGGGACTCAGCCTCACGGTCGACGAGGGTGAAATCGTGACGCTGTTGGGCTCGAACGGAGCGGGCAAGACCACCACCTTGAGAGCCGTCGCGGGCCTCCAAGCACCGGCGAGCGGTGACATCCGACTGGAGGGAGAGTCACTCTTAACCGTTGCGACTCACCGGCGCGCCGAGCTCGGTCTTGCTCTCGTGCCCGAGGGACGCGAGCTCTGGGCTCAGATGACCGTGAGAGAGAACCTCGAGCTGGGCTCTTTCACGCGGTCGGCGCGCAAGCACTTCCGAGAATCTCTCGACAAGGTGTTTTCGATGTTTCCCCGGCTCGAGGAGCGAACCGGTCAGCTTGCCGGAAGCTTGTCCGGGGGGGAGCAGCAGATGTGCGCGATAGGGCGAGCGCTCATGTCGAGGCCACGACTTCTCATGCTGGACGAGCCGAGCCTCGGCCTGGCGCCGATCCTCGTCACCCAAGTCTTCGAGACCGTGCAGCGTCTGCACGATGAGGAGGGGCTAACGATCCTTCTCGTCGAGCAGAATCTCCACAAGGCTCTGGCGGTAGCAGATCGTGGCTACGTCATCGAGACGGGGCGAGTCAAGCTTCAGGGAGCGAGCTCCGAGCTCCTGGGTAACGACGGCGTCAGAGCCGCCTATCTAGGCCTCTGACGGGATGACGACACCTATCATTCGGTCGTGAGGGACACACTCTTTCCCGCCCTACTCGACCCTCCCCACCGAGAGGCGCTCAGGTTCGAAAACGATTCGCTTAGCTATGAGCGACTTCGAAACGGGGCGGCGAGGATCGCCGAACGGGTCGCGGGAGCCGAGCGCGCCGCCCTGTGGGCCCTGCCCGCGAGCAACACCTGTGTGGGATTGCTGGGCATACTCGCAGCGGGCGTGGCCGCCGTGCCCCTGAACCCCAAGACGGGTGAATCTGAGCTCCTCCACATCGTGACGGACAGCGCACCCGACCTCATCATTGCCCCCCGCGACGCCGAGTTCCCCTCTGCTCTCGCCGAGCTCGAGCGAGTGTCCGTGGAGGGATACGGCGCAGGCGCGGAGCTCCCGCCGGAACCCGAGGCAGAGTCGCCGGCACTCATCGTCTACACGTCGGGGACCACGGGACCGCCGAAGGGTGTCGTGCTGTCGCGCCGCGCATTGAGCTCGAATCTCGATGCTCTTGCCGAGGTATGGGACTGGACGAAAGACGACGTGCTGGTGCACGGCCTCCCGCTGTTCCACGTGCACGGGCTTGTATTGGGAGTGCTGGGGCCTCTGAGGCTCGGCGGACGCCTGCATCATGTCGGGCGCTTCTCGCCCGAAGCGGTCTGCGGCGCGCTTGCGGGTGGCGGGACGATGCTGTTCGGCGTGCCGACGATGTACCACCGCCTTGCCGGTGCGGTCGAGGAGGATGCGTCGCTGGCGGCTGCGCTCCAGGGCGCGCGGCTCCTCGTATCGGGATCGGCTCCACTCGCCCAACGCGAGCATGAGCGCATCGAGCGTGCCACCGGGCAGCGAATCGTCGAGCGCTATGGGCTAACCGAGACTCTCATGAACTGTTCCGTGCGCGTTTCTGGAGATCGCCGCCCGGGTTACGTGGGGCTTCCGCTGCCGGGCATCGAGTTGAGGTTGGTCGATGAGGACGGCACCACGCTGGACGTTCACGATGACGAGACGATAGGAGAGATAGCGGTTCGAGGTCCTAACTTGTTTACCGAGTACCTCAACCACCCCGACGCGACGGCTGCCGCGGTACGAGACGGTTGGTTCTTCACGGGAGATGTGGGCACACGTGCGCCCGACGGCTATATTCGCATCGTCGGCCGGCGGGCCACGGACCTGATCAAGACCGGCGGCTACAAGGTCGGGGCGGGGGAGGTCGAGAACGCCCTCTTGGAACACGATTCCGTCGCCGAGGCCGCCGTAGTAGCAGAGCCCGACGAGGATCTCGGCGAGCGTATCGCCGCGTTCGTAGTCCTCCGGCCGGACGCTCAGTGTTCGTCCCAGGAGCTCATGAACCACGTCGCGGGGCTGCTCGCTTCCCACAAGCGTCCCCGCGAAGTCCACTTCATTGCAGAGCTCCCGCGCAACGAGATGGGAAAGGTGTTGAAGACCAAGCTGGTATCTCCGAGCCCGAACGAGTGACCGAGCGCCGCGCCTAGGTCGCCCTAGGGATCGGGCCCGGACCGAGCTTCCGCCGGGTTATCGGATGGGTCGCCGGCTGCGCTCTCCCTGAGGGATACGTGGCGGTTGATCAGATAGATGTCGGCCACATACTTGAGGTCCCCGGGCTCCCCACCCCATCCGGGGAGACAGGTCTCCTCAGAAACCTCGATCCCTCGCTGTCGATTGAGCTCGGCGA